>JAICGN010000027.1 GCA_025923075.1 Chitinophagaceae bacterium | reverse complement strand
GCTGAAACCTGCATTACCCAATCAGTTGGTTTGACCGAGCCCATCATATTTCCCGACGCATCTGTTTCAGAAATTTTCCCATAATCTATATAGGTAAGTCCCCATCCAAAATTTGTTTTCAATTTTTCCTGCCGATATGCAAACGATAAATGATATGTGTTGATACCGGCATAAAAGTCATTGAATACAGCATTCATTTGCGTATGCATTTCTTTTTTAAGTAATGCGGGATTATTAAATGCCAGGCCAACATCATTCGACGTTACGGAAACATTTACTCCACCTAGGGCGGTAAGCTGCGGCGTATTCGGTAATTTTAAAAAATTGAATACCGAACTGCCGCCAAGTGTTTGCCCAAACAATGTTGAAGAAACCAACACGGATAATATTGTAATGACAGGTCGCAAACGGCTAAGGTGAGAAAACTTCGGCAGAGTTTGATACATCCCTATAAAGACTTTCCCCTGGAGAGCCAGGGGAAAATCTTCTTAAAACCCTTAAAACAACCAATATGGAGAAATTTGCATATAATCTAATAACACAAATTCCCTGGTGGGTTGCCTGCAGTTAAAAATAATTTTATTCTAACGCATGATCCAGCACCTGGCTCATGGTTTTTACATACCGGAATTTTAATCCTTTGATAAACTCCGGGTCAATTTCTTCTACATCCTTTTCGTTTTGCCAGCAAAGGATCACTTCCTTTATTCCGGCACGTTTTGCCGCGAGTACTTTTTCCTTTATGCCGCCAACCGGTAATACCTGGCCACGAAGCGTTATTTCTCCCGTCATGGCCACAAAAGGTCTGACTTTTTTAGTTGTGTACGCGGAAGCAAGCGAAGTCATCATAGTAATACCTGCGCTGGGGCCATCTTTTGGCACTGCACCTTCGGGTACGTGTATATGTACATTTCTTTTATCAAAAAGTTTTTGATCAATGCCATACTTTTTTGCATTAGCCTGTAAATAGCTAAGCGCGGTGCTTGCACTTTCCTTCATTACATTGCCGAGATTCCCTGTGATCTTCATTTCACCTTTGCCTTCACTCAGGCTTGATTCAATAAATAAAATATCGCCACCCACATAGGTCCATGCAAGACCTACAGCCACACCGGGCATATTTACGGTCTTGTATAGATCGTTACTATATTTGGGCTTTCCGAGTATACGTTCAACATCATTCCCTGAAATATTTGATCGTACTTTTTCATTCAATGCAAGTTCCTTCGCCTGGTTGCGCATAATGGATGCAATATGCCTGTCGAGTTCCCGAACACCGCTTTCTCTTGTATATTCCTGAATTATTTTTTCGATTATTTTATCATTGATGGTAAAGTTGGTTGTCTTTAAACCATGCGCCTCTTTTTGTTTAGGGATCAAATGGCGTTTGGCAATTTCCAGCTTTTCTTCTACAGCATATCCACCAAGATCAATTATTTCGAGCCTGTCACGCAGTGCAGGTTGAATATTCTGAAGGTTATTTGCCGTTGCTATAAAAAGAACTTTACTAAGGTCATACTCCAATTCGAGATAATTATCGTAAAAGGTATTGTTCTGTTCCGGATCAAGCACTTCAAGCAATGCAGAAGACGGGTCTCCGCGGAAATCATTACCTACTTTATCGATCTCATCAAGGATCATTACCGGGTTTGATGTTTTTGCTTTGCGAATAGATTGAAGGATGCGTCCGGGCATAGCGCCGATATATGTTTTGCGATGTCCCCTTATTTCACTTTCATCATGTAAGCCTCCAAGACTTTGTCTCACATACTTTCTGCCGATCGCATTGGCAATACTTTTGCCAAGAGAAGTCTTCCCGATCCCCGGAGGACCAACAAAACAGAGTATAGGGCTTTTCATATCTCCTTTCAATTTCAAGACCGCCAGATACTCAAGAATTCGCTCTTTGATTTTTTCCATTCCATAATGATCATTGTCAAGCACCTTCTTTGCTTTTCTAAGATCATATTTATCGGCAGTATATTCTTCCCATGGAAGATCAAGCATCAGGTCGAGATGATTATAGACGACTGAATAATCCGGGGTTGTTGGGTGCATCCGTTCCAGCTTCTCAATTCCTTTTTGAAACATTTCCCGGGCAGCAGTTGGCCACTTTTTAGCATCGGCCTTTTTCTGCATCTCTTTTATTTCACGGTCATTTGAATCCCCGCCCAACTCTTCCTTGATGCTTTTCATTTGCTGTTGCAGGAAATAATCCCGTTGCTGCTTCTCCAGTTCTGTTTTTGTTTTTGTAGTTACTTTATTTTTTAATTCGGCAAACTGAAGTTCACGTTGCAGCATTTTCATCAGCACATCAGCCCTTTCCCTGATGTTATTTGTTTCGAGCAATTGTTGTTTTTCCTTTAGTTCAGCGCTAAGATTGCTTGAAACAAAATGGATAAGAAACGAGGGGTTTTCAATATTGCGTAATATAATTGCAGCCTCTGCAGGAATATTTGGTGATAGCTGAATAATATCGGCAGCGGTTTCTTTTATATTCGAAACATAAGCAGCGAAATCTTCGTCCTTTGGAGATTCTTCTTCTTTTATAATTTCAATGCTTGCTTTAAAATAAGGGTCATCGGAAAGAATATTTTTTACCCGGAAACGATTTCTTCCCTGGATTATGACTGTAGTACCTCCATCAGGCATTTTTATCAGCTTTACAATTCTCGCTACGGTACCTATATTTTCTATATCCAGTAGCCCCGGGTCTTCTATGTTACTGTCTTTTTGCGCCACTACCCCGATCAATTTGTCAGCCTTGTATGCGTCATTTACCGCCTTTATGCTTTTATCGCGACCTACTGTTATCGGCAATACGACGCCGGGAAAAAGTACCGTATTACGAAGTGGAATTACAGGCAGTTGCTCCGGAATATCAGTCCCATCCCCGGTTTCACCATCGCTTTCATTTAATGGAATTATCGGGATAAAATCCATTTCATCTTCTGTCCGCTGGAAAAAATTGGAATCTTTCATTGGCTGGTCTTCATTTTGACAACCTGACACACAAACGGTCAAGGGGTTAAATATACATAGCGAAACTATAGTTGTCAAGTATTGTACCACTGATTCCACGGATGGAACAGGATTTCACGGAACTTTCAACTGAATCTTTTTTAAACCTGCGTAATCCAGATATCAATCCGCGTGATCCGTGCTAAAAAAAATCCCCCACGCCGTAGCGAGAGGGATTAGCTTCATGAGATATATGATTTTAGAGAGACAATCCTACGGATAATTGTATTGCCTGGCTTTTCCATTTGTCTTTATCATCGATGTCATTGATATTGGCAAGGCCAACGAAATAACGGCCTGTAAGATAAATTTTGGCTATCCTGATCTGTGCGCCGCCGATCATTGAAAAGTCTCCTTTCTTAAAGGCATCGCCACCATTTTGTAAAATGGATTTGTTCTGATCCATCAGTATACTAAATGCCGGACCAGCCTGCAGATAGATTGGACCTGCTAATCTGTAATTGACCAGGATCGGAATTGAAAGATAATTAAGCTTTACATGGCGTTGCTCGGAGGTAATAATGTCCTCGTAAATTGCTTTGAAACTGCTGTCAAGCGTTGTGGAGTATTGGTTAAATAGAACTTCGGGCTGAATAGAAAGTTTTTTATCCTGCGTAACGACTATTTCGGCAAAACCTCCAACATGATAGTTATACCTGAATTCATCTTTGAAAGATTTTCCATCAACTTTTACAAGATTAGCGCCAGCCTTAGCGCCAAGGCGGAATTGGGCAGATGCAGCCTGCATTGTAAGCAATGCAATGGCCATGATAGCGAGTTTTGTTTTCATGCTAAGAATTTTTGTTTGGTGTGTAAAACTCCAACTATAATGCCACCAGGGGTTTCGTGCTGTTAAAATCTTTAAAATACAATGCATTAACTACTGAAAGGAAAAGATATTGCCCGGTAATTGATAACAAAATGTAAAAGTATCAGAAGATCATTCCAAGATTAAATGAAAACAATGTGCTGAAATTGCTTTCTGCCGCTGGAAAATAATAATCAAATACAACCTGTGGTTGGATAAAAAATTTACCAATAGAATATTCGCCTCTTAAAAACATGGTAAGTGAAAGCGGTTGAAATTTTAACTGATCATCAAGGTAAACGTTTTCCGAATTGTATAATACGTTAGCCCCCGTACGGAGGATCGTTGCATATGTGTTTGCTGACTGATTGAAACCAAATTTTTGCGTACCGCTGATAAAAGAAAGCTGAGGGGTAATACGAAAATGGTCTTTATACGAAAAAACGCCCAGCCAATAAAAATCATGTCGCAAAGAAGTAATAACGGAAAAATCGCTGATGGACTCTTTTGAGTTAATTCGTGTGATGCCACTCCTGCGCAAACGAAGATCCTGGATCAACTCTTCCCGCTCCATGTAATCTGTACGGTTACCCCAGCCATAGCTCAATGCCACCGTGGGCCTGACCCACCATTTCCGATAAGTAAAATAGCCATACACTTCGTTTTGCAATGGCGTGGTATAAAACGGCAACGAATCTTTTGTAAAAAATCGTGTATAGGTAATGCCGGTTGCAAAATCCCGGTTCTTTAGATAATCATAACCAGGACTTACTCCGAACTGGTAAAAATTTGGCTTATCATCGTGAATAATAATATTGCCTGCAGCCATCAGGCTAAATCCACCTTTATGAAAAAATCCCAATGTTGGCGTATAAGTGAAAGCTCTTCTTGTTTCAAGAAAAACATTTGATTTATTAGTGTAGTTAAAATAACCTCTTCCAATTGCAAGGCTGCCTAAAAGATAACTATGAGGTAATGAAATAGAATCAAGAAACGTTTCCATGTCCTGTAGCAGCAGATCATAATCAATTGTAGAATCAATGGCCCAAACATCTGCCTTCTCCTTTTTCCCGGTACTATCAGACGAAGAAACCTGCGAAAATAAAGTCATCCCCAAAAAGACTAAGGGAAGTATGGTGATGATCTTTTTCATCATACTGCAGTGGTGTCCTTGCATTCTGTTTATTTGGCCAAATAAATTCAAAGGCTGTGACTTATAAATACTTAGATAGTTTAAAATCTATATCACCAGACCTGAAAACGCTGCACCGGGCTGCTTTATTTAGTTTTTTCACCAAAATATTGATCAAACAAGCTCGATTACGGTGATTTCAGGAAGAATTCCCACCCTGCCCGGATAGCCAATAAAACCAAAGCCACGGTTGATATAGAGCTGCTGGTTCCCTTCCACATAATGCCCCGCCCATTGTTTATAAACGTATTGTACCGGGCTCCATTTAAACCCGGGAATTTCAACACCGAATTGAAAACCATGTGTGTGACCAGACAACATAAGGTCAATACCCGGGTAACTCTTCCTTACTTCAGCATCCCAGTGCGAGGGATCATGACTCATAAGGATCTTAAAATGCGAATCATCAACACCATTATAAGCTTTTGAGAGATCGCCATAGCTCCTGAAGTTCTTGCCACTGATGTTTTGGACACCTAACAAGGAGATCCTTTCTCCATTCTTTTCCAGTTGAGTGTTTTCATCAAGCAGCAGGCGCCAGCCAAGGTCGGCATGCACTTTCTTTAACCGCTCAAGATTTGCTTGCTTTTCTTCAGGCGAATTCCATTGTGTATAGTCGCCATAATCATGATTTCCTAAAATTGAATAAACACCCATCGGCGCTTTTAATTCCTTGAAAATGTCTATGAAATGGTCCATTTCATGACTCCGGTCGTTTACAAGATCCCCGGTAAAAAGAATAAGATCAGGTTTTTCATTTAAGATTTTCTCCACCCCCTTACTTACAGCCCGCTTATCAGTAAAACTCCCTGAATGTATGTCGGAAATATGAACAACTTTTAATCCCTTAAAAGCGGTAGGTAATTTTTCAAATGATAATTGCAGCCGACGGAGCTGGTAGTTGTATTTATTGGCAAAGCCAAAGATTAACGAACCAAATAATCCCCCACCCAGTAACATGCCCGTCCAGCTAAGAAAAACGGAACGGGAGATCCTTTCACCAGCCTGGTCACCTTCTCCTTCCGCATTTGAAAAAAATACTTTACCGGCGATCCATTGAACACCACGACGAATATCATCAATAAGAAAAATAGAGGAGGCAATCACTTTCGCAAAAAACAAACCGGCGATACACGCAAAAATCGTGTTTCGAAAAAATTTGTTTTCAAAATTCAAATACGGCAATAACAACAAAAGCACAACAGCGCTGATAGAAATCGTCCAGTAACAAATAAAAATGATGAGTCTCGTTCTTGAACTTGCGGAATGGGTGATCGCTTTTAACCCATGGAAAAAATAGAAATCAAGCAACACCATAAAACCGATAAACAACCACCAGAAAACTGAGTTTCTCATCGTGACCAAAATTAGCATAATTACTCGGGCACGCAACCCATTGTTCGGTCACAAAACTTACTTTTGCCCGAACTGTTTGAAGTTTGAGGTTTGGCGTTCGCGGTTCATTTTGAAACCTTTTATAGTCAACGTCAAACTTCAAACCTCAAACCTCAAACCAACTAGTATGAAGTTCACCTATTACGGTCACTCTTGTTTCATGGTTGAAACAGCTGGTAAAAAGATCCTGTTTGATCCGTTTATTACTTACAATGACTTAGCAAAAAATGTTAATATAAATGTAATAAAGCCGCATTTTGTTCTTCTTTCACATGGGCACAGCGATCATATAGCAGATTGTATCCAAATTGCAGAAAATTCAAATGCCAAAGTTGTTTGTAGCTGGGAAATTCATGAATGGCTGAATCATCGGGGTATTAAAAACACGCATCCAATGAATACAGGTGGCAAATGGAATTTTGGTGACTTCACCGTTAAATGTACGGCGGCTCAGCACTCAAGCGGGTTGCCGGATGGCAGTTATGGCGGCAATCCAATGGGTTTTATCGTAACCACTAATGAAGGAAGCTTTTATTATAGCGGCGATACGGCGCTTACGACCGACATGACGTTGATACCAAAATGGGCAAAACTAAATTTTGCCGTTTTGCCGATCGGCGACAATTTTACCATGGACGCTGCTGATGCTGCGAACTGCGCTAATATGATCAATTGCAAAACCGTTGTCGGTGTACATTACGACACGTTTGGCTTTATTAAAATTGATCACGAAGAAGCTAAGAAAGCGTTCGCAGATAAGGGAGCAGAATTATTATTGATCAAAATCGGGGAAACAATTACAATTTAATACCTATGGGAAGAATCATTGGCGTTGCCAATCAAAAAGGAGGAGTAGGGAAAACCACTACAGCTATTAACCTGGCTGCAAGTCTTGCTGTTCTTGAATTTAAAACCTTGCTGGTTGATGCTGATCCGCAAGCTAATAGCACAACCGGTGTTGGTTTCGATCTCCACAACATCACGCACAGTCTTTATGATTGCATGGTCAATGAATCATTCGCAAAAGATGTGCTATTAAAAACAGAAATTCCGAATCTTGATCTTATTCCATCGCATATTGACCTGGTAGGTGCAGAAATTGAAATGATCAATTATCCGAACAGGGAGCTGGTTTTAAAAAATATTCTGGACCCGGTGAAAGATGATTATGATTTTGTAGTTGTCGATTGCTCACCTTCTCTTGGTTTAATTACTGTAAATGCGTTAACGGCTTCCGATTCGGTCATCATTCCTGTACAATGCGAATTTTTTGCATTGGAAGGTTTGGGGAAATTGCTGAATACAATTAAGATTGTTCAGACCAGGCTAAATATGAACCTTGAGATCGAAGGCATTTTAATGACAATGTATGATGGCCGGCTTCGCCTCTGCAACCAGGTAGTGAGTGAAGTAAGAAAACATTTTGAAAATATTGTCTTTAATACTATCATTCACCGTAATTCAAAGCTCAGCGAGGCGCCAAGTGTCGGAAAGCCTGTAGTGTTATACGATGCCACCAGCAAAGGCTCTATGAATTATCTTAATCTTGCCAAAGAGATCCTTCAGAAGAATAATATGACAAAGATCAGTCAGGAAGAAAGAATTTTGGAGTTATGAGTTCGAGTTCGGAGTCGGGAGTTCGGAGTCGACAGTTCAGAGTTCAGAGTTCAGAGTCAGGAGTTCGGAGTCGGGAGTTCGGAGTCTGAGAATGATTATTTAAACTGGAATGGGTAGTTATAAAGATTTAATTGTTTATCAAAAAGCTTATAAACTAGCAATGGATATTTTTGAAAGAACTAAAAAAATTCCTGCAGAAGAAAAATATAGTCTTACGGATCAAATTAGACGGTCTTCACGATCTGTGTGCGTAAATCTTGTGGAAGCTTATCGACGACGAAAATATAAAGCTCATTTTGTATCTAAACTGACTGACTCTTCGACTGAAAATGCCGAGACGCAAGTTTGGTTAGAATTTTCAAAGGATTGTGGATATCTTAAAATGGATGAATATGAAGATTTCAAATCCAGGAATGATGAGATAGGGAAAATAATTTGGCACATGATTGAAAACCCGGACAAGTTTATTTGAGCTGGACTCCGAACTATGAACTCCGAACTCCCAACTACAAACTATGAACCCTCAAAAGCCCAACCAAAATAAAGAAGCTCTCGGCAAAGGGATCCGTTCCTTGCTTCAAAGTATCGATGCCGATCTAAAAACCGGTGCCGGAACGTTGAAACCTGCCGTAGTAGAGACGGCGACTGGTATTATGCGGATTCCCGTTGATGTAATTGATGCGAATCCAAAACAACCACGTCGCTACTTTGATGACCAGGGATTGCAGGAACTCGCAGCATCAATAAAATTGCATGATATCATTCAACCGATAACAGTTACAAAGATGCCATCTGGCCGGTATCGGTTGATCAGTGGAGAAAGAAGATTAAGGGCAGCAAAACTTGCAGAGCTTCCGGATATTCCTGCATACATACGGCAAACCAATGATCAGCAACTACTCGAATTGGCGCTGCTTGAAAACCTGCAGCGTGAAGATCTTAATGCAATGGAAATTGCCCTTAGCTACAAACGCATGATGGAAGAATTGGATTTTACGCAGGAGCAGGTGGCAGAGAGAATGAGTAAGGACCGAAGCACTATCGCCAACTTTATTCGTTTACTTAAGCTTCCGCCGGATATACAAATTGCTGTGCGAATTGGCGAATTAAGCATGGGTCATGCACGGGCATTGATCAATGTTGATTCCATCGACAAGCAGCTTTTTATTTTTGATGAGATCAAAGAAAAAGGATTATCTGTTCGTCAAACCGAAGCCCTGGTTCGTAATCTTTATAAAGACAATGGCACCGTTAAAAAACCTACAAAAAATTCATTGCCTGACGGCTTTCAGCGAATTGAAGATAAATTAGCATCGCATTTCAGCACGCGGGTCAAGCTGAGACACAGTAAAAGCAATAGCGGTTCTATCACATTTGAATACTATTCGCAGGAAGAGCTAAATAAACTTCTTGGGCAATTAAATGTTCCGTTGGATTAGCCCCTTGTTCCCCAAAGGGGAAACTTAGATAGCATCAACTTATACTTAACAATTCAATGCTTAATTTTGAATCTTTAGTTTTTATGTACTTAGCTTTTATCCTACTATCGGGCTTCGGTTGCGACGCTCCGTTCAGCGTTCTGCCTTATATTCGGCAATTAAGTCGCAGTTTACCCAGACACCGAACTTGTCGAGGTAGAAGGGCCGCACTCTGGTACGACGACAAGGCTACTCAGCAAAACAGAACAACCAGATGAAATTTTTTTACTTACTCATATTCATATTTTTCATAAGCAATGTTTACTCACAGGATCAGCCTGCAGAAAATGCCGTACCCAAAAAAGATTCTGCCATAGTAAAAACAACGGAACCGGATACTGCAACAAAAAAAGTCTATAGCCCAAAAGTTGCAGCAAGAAGATCAGCTATAATACCAGGCTGGGGCCAGGTCTACAACAAAAAATACTGGAAGGTGCCGATTATATATGCAGGTCTTGGTGTAACAGGTTATATTTTTGTTGACAATATAAAAACGTATAAGGAATATAAATTCGCCTACACTGCCCGGATCGAAGCACAACCTCCAAACCCAGATTCAACCAAGTATAATCAACTCGATGAGATTTACAAAACACTAAGTCCAAATACTATCAGGGCTGCACGAGATGAGTTCAGAAGATATGTCGATTACTCTGCCTTGATATTTATATTACTTTGGGGATTAAATGTTGTTGATGCTGCTGTTGATGCACATTTAAAAGGCTTTGATGTAAGTCCCGACCTTTCCCTCCACCTGAAACCAGGTTATAGCGACATGGCAAGAACAAATGGCGTCAGTCTTGTTTTGAAGATTGGAAAGTAGTTCTTAGTCATTAGTCCAGAGTTCAGAGTCAGACTCCTGAAGTTGAGTCTTATCCAATACCTTTGAGCTTCAGACTCTGAACTCTGAACTCTAGACTCTGAACGCGAAAACCCTGAACTAACATGAACATTGCATTAATCGGCTATGGTAAAATGGGCAAAGCAATTGAAGACATCGCTTTGCAGCGGGGCCACACTATTGTTTTAAAAATTGATGTTGATAATGCCGATCAGTTTACAAAAGAAAATCTTGATAAAGCGGATGTCGCCATTGAATTTACCGGGCCGCATAGCGCATTTGATAATGTAAAAAAACTTATGCAGTTTGGCGTTCGAACCGTTTGCGGTTCCACCGGCTGGCTTGACAAAATAGAAGAAATAAATAACGATTGTAAAAAAAATAATACTGCATTTATATATGCCAGCAATTTTAGTGTCGGCGTCAATATTTTTTTTGAAGTGAATAAACGGCTTGCCTCATTAATGAAGGCCCATCAGGATTATGAAATACAGTTGACCGAAATTCATCACACAGAAAAAAAAGATGCACCAAGCGGCACGGCTATTACACTTGCCGAGCAGGTGCTTGAAAATATTTCCCGAAAAAGAAATTGGGTGAACAATATCAGCGATAACCCTGAAGAATTGGAAATACTCAGCGAACGGATAGACCCCGCTGCTGGCACACATAAAGTAAAATACTCTTCCGGCGTTGATGATATTGAGATCATCCATACGGCGCATACAAGAAAGGGATTTGCTTTAGGCGCTGTGCTTGCTGCTGAATTTTTGAAAGGAAAGAAAGGCATTTATAGTATGAAAGATGTGTTGGGGTTATAAAAACTACTATTCGTTCTTCTAACATTAAAATATTAAGACATGAATACTACTATTAAAACACTTGATGGCAAAGATATCACTCTTGCCAGTGAAATCATAGATGGATTCAGGTCACAGCTTACCGGCAATTTAGTACGGCCAGCTGATCGGGGATACGATGAAGCCCGAGCGATATGGAATGCCATGATTGACCGAAGACCTGCAATTATAGTACAATGTATGGGAACTGCCGATGTGGTTAGCTGTGTGAAATTTGCCCGCGAGCATAATCTTTTAACATCCATTCGCGGTGGCGGACACAATATTGCCGGTATGTCATTAGCAAATGATGCGATGCTGATCGATCTTTCGCCAATGAAATGGGTTCGGGTAAATCCTGAAACCCAAACGGCATTTGTTGCACCAGGTGCTACGCTTCGTCATGTAGACCATGAAACGCAGCTTTACGGCTTAGCCACATCAACCGGAATTAATTCAACCACTGGCATTGCCGGACTTACCTTGGGCGGAGGCTTTGGCTGGCTTAGCAGGAGCTATGGGCTTACGGTTGATAATCTGATCTCGGCCGAAGTAATCACTGCCGACGGAAAAGTAATTCGTGCCAATGAAAAAGAAAATGCCGATCTCTTTTGGGCTATACGTGGAGGGTCAGGCAATTTCGGTATTGTAACTTCCTTTGAATTCAAATTACACGCGGTAGGACCACAGGTGTTGGCAGGATTGATTGTCCATCCATTTAAAGATGCAAAAAAAGTTTTCGATCATTACAGAAACTATGTTGCATCAGCGCCTGATAAGGCAACTTGCTGGGTGGTGTTAAGGAAAGCTCCGCCTCTTCCTTTTCTTCCGCAGGATGTTCATGGCAAAGAAATTTTTGTGATCGCGGCTATGTACGCAGGAGACATGAAAGAAGGTGAAAAAGTATTGGAACCGCTTCGTCGTTTTGGTAACCCCATAGCGGATGTTATAGGGCCTGCACCATTTGCTGCGTGGCAGCAAGCATTTGATCCCCTGCTCACTCCCGGAGCCCGTAATTACTGGAAGTCACACAACTTCACAGAACTTTCCGATGGATTAATAAATACCCTGATAGAATATACAGGCAACTTACCGTCACCCTTAAGTGAAATATTTGTAGGGCAACTCGGAGGTGCTGTCAACCGGATCGCTGCCGATGCTACCGCCTATCCTCACAGAAATGCAAATTTTGTAATGAACGTTCACACACGCTGGGAGGACAAATCTATGGATACCATGTGTATTGATTGGGCAAGAAAATTATTTGATCAAACGGCTCCATATTCTACCGGGGGCGTCTATGTGAATTTTATAAGCGAAGGCGAGGATAGAGTTGAAGCAGCTTTTGGTGCAAATTTTGAACAGCTTGCAAAAGTCAAACGGAAATATGATCCGGATAATTTCTTCCGCGTCAATCAAAATATCAAACCAGTTTCCCGAAAGCCCGTCAGCGCATAGGAACGTTGATTTGATCGCAACAATTAAGACTTCATAACTACCAAATGAAAATTCTATCCACTGTCTGCTTCTTTAGTTTATTGTTGCTCGCACCAACATATTGCACTGCACAAAAGAAATTCAGTATTAGCACTGAAATATTAAAAGACAAGATCAAAGGTGGATGGGCGGGACAAACGATCGGTGTTACTTATGGTGCACCCGTAGAGTTTCGTTTCTTAGGCACAATGATCAATGATTATCAAAAACTGGAATGGTATGATGGACTGCTGAAGAAATCGATGATCAACAGTCCGGGCATTTATGATGATCTTTATATGGATATAACATTTGTAGAGGTCTTTGACAAAGAAGGATTGGATGCCCTGGTTTCATCACATGCAAATGCATTTGCAAATGCCGGTTATATGCTATGGCATGCTAACCAGGCAGCACGCTATAATATTCTGAATGGCATTACTACGCCACAATCTGGTCATTGGTTAAATAATCCGCATGCAGATTGTATAGATTATCAAATTGAATCAGACTTTGCAGGACTGATGTCGCCGGCAATGCCAAATACTGCTTCAGAAATTTCTAAAAAGATCGGGCATATCATGAATTATGGCGACGGTTGGTATGGTGGCGTTTATGTTGGAGCGATGTATGCATTGGCATTTACATCAAGAGATATTAACTACATAGTTTCAGAAGCGCTAAAAACAGTACCGGCAAATACCACTTTCAATCAATGCATATCAGATGTAATTCACTGGCACAAGTTATATCCCAATGATTGGAAAAGAACCTGGTTTGAGATCCAAAAGAAATGGACCGATGATATTGGTTGTCCCGAAGGTGTATTTGCGCCATTTAATATAGATGCAAAAGTAAATGCCGCTTACGTAGTGTTGGGTCTGTTGTATGGTAAGGGAGATTTTGGTAAGAGCATTGAGATCGCAGCAAGAGCAGGACAAGATGCAGATTGTAACCCTTCCACGGTTGCCGGCATACTTGGTGCCATGCTTGGTTATGATAAAATACCTGCATACTGGAAAATGGGTTTGAAAGAAATTGAAGACATGGATTTCAAATACACCCATACTTCATTGAACAAGGTTTATGAAATGAGTTACAAGCATGCTATTGAAAACATAAAACGAAATGGCGGAGCAGTAACTGGTGATAAGATCGTTATAGAAGCCCAGCAACCAAAAGCCGTAGAACGGGAGCAAAGCTTTACTGACTTAATACCTATTGACAAAAAGTGGATAGGAAAAGCATTGGATCATGAATATGAATTCGAATTCACCGGCGATGCCTTTGTGATCGCCGGAGAATGCAGGCCAAAAAAAGGTACCGCCGACAAGGAAGGCATTAACTATGTCGCCAATGTTGAGTTATACATTGACGGTAGGCTCAATGAACTGATAAAACTCCCGGTGAGTTATACATTAAGAAGACATGAGATCGCCTGGAAATATCAATTAGAGAATGCCAAGCATACTGTGAAACTAAAACTACTAAATCCCGATAGTGGATATGAATGCTTATTATCATCCTTATTGATTTATTCTAAAAATAGATAATCAGCGACAATGAAAACAAACAGAAGTGAAGACAAGCCAATAGAGTCTACCGACGACTCAACCTCACAAAAGTTCTACCATGGTACTAAGGCCAGTCTGAAGCTGGGAGACCTGATCGAACCCGGCTTTAGTTCAAACTACGGTAAGAAGAAGAAAGCGTCCTATATATATTTAACTGCGACTTTGGATGCTGCTACCTGGGGAGCCGAACTTGCCCTGGGCGAAGGACCTGGCAGAATTTATATAGTAGAGCCGACAGGTCCGATTGAAGATGACCCCAATTTAACGGATAAGAAGTTCCCGGGAAATCCAACAAAATCATACCGGTCCCGGGATCCGCTTCGGGTCACGGGAGAAGTCACCGATTGGCAGGGACACTCCCCGGATCAGCTCAAGACCATGAAAGAACACCTTGAACGACTTAAGCAACTTGGGATTGAGGCAATCGAGGATTAAGGAAAAATTCGAAAATCAAATTGACACTTCAAATAACTAAAACAACGAACCGCTCACCTCGGTTTTGCAACATGGCGGCTGACGCTTCAATGAAACATTTGCGATCAATTCAACATCACCGGCTGTTGGTGTTCAGCTTTAAAATGTGATTCATCAAGAGTTCTTAACCTTTCATCCAGTGTCGGTTTTCATCCAGGTCCTTAAGCAAGAATTCTCATCGTTTCATCTAATGGTCTGTTCCCATCCAATACGTTGAAGGAACTTTGTGTAAGGAATTTAAAATTGGAACAACCTAAATACGTTGATATGAAACAGCCTAATCTCGTAGAACGGATAATAGTTATGTCAATAGAAGGCATAAACATGGGAATTTCTTTCGGAATACGGAATTTCATTAGTTTGATACTTTGCTTAGTAATAGGAGAGTGCGTTTGCCAATTGTGAACATTCAAATAATTAAGAAGAAAAATAAAAGGCGCCTGTTATAAGCGCCTTATAAATCAGTTTTCTTGTTCGCTAGTTTGCCTTAACCAGCTTCAATGTTTGTTTGTGCATTCCCTGTACGATCTCCACCAGGTAGATTCCGGAACGATAAGAACTTCCAAACCTTACTGTTTGATTGGATGGCAGCGAGGACTTTCTTTCTATAACTCTGCCCAGGTTGTCATACACAGTTAGTCGTATGTTGTTGTCTGCTTGACCCCGTATTTGAATGGCAAAGTAGTTAGGTGAAGGGTTGGCCAACACTCTTATTGCAAAATCTGTTTCCATAACATCGGTCGGCCGTGATCTAACCGAAATAGGTTCACAACTGCCTAACATATCACCGTGCAGAAGGTGATCGGCTACACCTGAACTCCCAATCGTCAATGCATTTCCTTTATGACAAACAACGATCTTATCACCCTTATTTCCGCCTGAAACATCCACCACATTTATAGTTTTTGTGGCCGAGGCTGAACCCGGGCAGCCGTTTTGATCCTTAACCGCAACGGAAAAGGTGGTTGTCGCCGCAGGACTCACCGTAATAGAGGAAGTAGTAGCACCAGTGGACCAGGTATAGGTGTAAGGTCCTGTGCCGCCACTAACATTCGCCTGCAGCATTAACGATGATGCCGGAGCATAAGCGGGATAAACTGTGTTGGCAAGCACACCGCTCGGTAATGCAAGTACATCCGGAATAGCAACATTTATAGTGGGACAAAGGTTGAGAAAACCTCTGATTTCACCGCCGGGAAACATAGTTGAATGAATATTGAGGTAAGCCCGGCCGGCACTAATTGCCGCTCTTAATGCAGTAAAGGCCGTGGCAGTTGTACCACCATTGTTTGTAATATAAGCAGGATTGTAGCTTGAAGCCAGCAGCATATCAAATGTTTGGTCGTAGGTTCCGGCAGTTACACCTGATGGAAAGCCAGGAAAAGTTGGTAGCGTGGTTGCCACCCCTGCAGTGCCAGTCCCGGGAACCGCTGTAGGTGCATGGATGTGCGCTGCTGTTACACCAGCCAATAATCCTGAGAAGGTGGTCTGGACCCTCATGGTATTCGCCACAGCATCAATTGTAACAAGGGCCTTTCCGGTTCCGGGGGAGTTATTGGGTGGTGCTTCGGCTGGACCCGACAGGCTGACCCAATAGATTTGTCCATTAGATGCATAAGATGCTCCAAAAAAAACGATGATAATCAAAAGAGTTTTTTTTATTGCCTGGAGCAAAAGGAATGAATAGAATTGTCTCATAACTGTATTATTTAGATTGATTAAGAACGAGTTCCTAGGAATAGACAGAAGGAGTGATGCAACTCTCTCAACTAAAGAGAAAATATGGACTGGATAGCAAAGCACCTGTTATGTTATTGGTCGTAAGGGAAAACAAGCCACAAGGCAGGACTAAAATGATTGAAGATGGGATAATGGATAATATGTGAAGACATTCAAAGAATCGGAACAGACCCAGAAGAGGTTGCTTTTATCAAAGGCAAATCAAATTGAATTATCATAGTATTTTTACTCCACCTGCTACTTCAATCAATATCATCTTTTTTCTCAACCACCGATTTGCACGAAAGTTTTTTACCTAAATTCGAATAAAGAAGAAAAAACGCAACGCTACTTCGTACCCTGACGAGGAAAGGGTTTTGTTTCCACACTTAAAATTTTTAGCAATGAAGATGATTCAATTTTTCCGCACGTTCTTGTTACCGGCCTTGCTGCTGCTTTTGGCCACATCTTGTAAAAAAGACATCAGCAATAAACCTGCGGAAGGAAATTTATTGGAGAATGAACTGGCCACAAACACTAATAGGTCTGCGACATCCGGCGTCGCAACGACGCCTGAAAGCGAGCTAGTGAAATCCGTGCGGCGTGCTACTGCGAGATTCCATTCTACGGCGCAGGCTATCTCGGCGGGATATGAGCCCGACGATCATTGCGTTTCCGTACCGGGCCTTGGTGGAATGGGCTTCCACTGGGTTAATCCTTCACTCGTAGATCCGGTCTTTGATCCGCTGAAACCAGAGGCGATGCTTTATGCAATGGGTCCAGGTGGGAACCTCCGGCTTATAGCAGTGGAATATATTGTTATAGATGTTGGACAACCTAGGCCGATGTTTGGTGATCAGCAATTCGACGTTGGCGGCACACCCGTTCCCGTACCGCACTGGAGCCTGCATGTTTGGTTATATGAGGACAATCCATCCGGAATGTTCGCGCCGTTCAATCCTAACATCAGTTGTCAGTAGAAAACAAAAGACATCCTTTTACTACCAGTGTTTTATCTCCGATTGGTGCGCAATTTCTTACGCCATTGTTGGGGTTCGACTCTTACGCCGTTGTTGGTATTCAGCTTTAACAATACTTCAAGGATGAGATATCCTACCAACAACTGAATAGGATAAAGTTTGATAAATTGGTTTGTTTGCAAGAAGAACTATTGAAGAACTATCCCAGATCTTGAACACCAACAACGGCATAAAAAATATTGACTTCGCAAATAAATGCCTCTTCATGGTGCGCTTCATCAAGAGTTCTCAGCCTTTCATCCACTGTCTTTTTTCATCCATGTCCTTAATCAAGAATCCTCATCGTTTCATCTAATGGTTTGTTTCCACGCCAATACATTTAAGGAACTTTGTGTAAGGAAATTTAAAATTGTAATAAGCTAAATAATTTGTTATGATACAGACGAATTTCGCAGAAAAGATAATAATGATGTCAATAGAAGGAATACAGATAGGAATTTCTTCTACAATAAGGACATTCATTAGTTTAATACTACGCCTATTATTCGGAAGCAATGTGTTTGCCGATCGTGGACAATCAAATAGTGTTTCGCTGTCATTATATAATGCAATGAAAATTAAAGCTGGTAAATATCAGGGTAGTGTCGAAGCAACCGACTTTGATAATAACAAGTTGGTGAACCTGGAAGTGACAGGTGAAAGAGAAAGTAACGTAACAATTCTATCTAGTAATGGTAAAGCGGGTTTTACAGAAGCTAAGGGTTCACCATTGTTTAGAGGACTTCTTCCTAACGATATTTCCATTTTGTGCCGTTATTGGTATGCCAATAAGTTCGATTGCATAATAGTTCTTTAGTGTGGTTTCTTTAAATTTGAACAGCACAAAACACTTACAAAAAAATGTTGACAAATAATATCAGGGAGCATTATCAAATTAAACCTATAAAACCTGGTTGGAAAGAACTTGAATTAAAAAATATCCATAGCAGTAAAGTCCTTATTGACAAGAATAATGTTTTACAAAAGCTCATTGAGGACAATTGGAATAAAGACAGGCCTTTTTACAGGGAAACCGATTACCATATCCAATTGACCACAGACTTCAAAATAATTACCAAAACCGGAAAAATAAAAGGGCTCTCCTCTTCAGCCCTGGAAAATATAAAGCCCGCTAATAAAATG
The DNA here is from genome assembly GCA_025923075.1 of Chitinophagaceae bacterium. Lineage (GTDB taxonomy): Bacteria > Bacteroidota > Bacteroidia > Chitinophagales > Chitinophagaceae > VBAS01. Next base: position 24,604 of record JAICGN010000027.1, on the reverse strand, counting down.
TTTACTGTTTCCCCAACCAATATTGACCTATACAATTTTGACAGTGACGTTAATATCTTGTCTGACTACAATCTTAAATTGAAGTCGGCCCACGATGTTATCAAGTATATAGAAAAAAGAATAAAAAATAAAACGGCTTTTGAAAAGGAGGAGTTTGAAAAATTTATTGGCAATAAAAGACAAAAAAGACAACCCGTTACACCAGGAGATATTTTTAGAATTGAACTTAGTAACTGCCAATTTGCATACGGAAGGGTGCTATTTGACCTAAAGAAATTTCATAATTACACACCCTCATTTGCACCTAAAATAAATGATGGTTTTCGTGAAAGTTTAATTTTTGACAAAGGATTGATGATTCCTTGTTTAATTGATCTTTACCTTTTTAAGACCGATGACCCATACGTAAAGCCGGGAAAGTTTGCTTCTATAAAAACAACTCGGTCGCTAATTACCAATTCCGAATTCATTAGAAACAATGGATTCAAAATAATCGGCAGTACTCAGCTTGATTTCGCATCGTTTGATGTTCCGATGGACTGGACCACATTCTACCAATACAAACCGCTGTTTCATATCTTCAAATGGGGTGCAGGAATTAAAACATTTTCACCCGTTAAGCGGCTTGAAAAACTACACGAGTTAACTTATCCAATGAATTACAAGCCGATTCATTGCTACGGCAGACTTGTAGAACAATGGGATGGGTTTTTAACATCATGTCTGTCAGGAAAGCCAAACTTCAAATATGTAAGTACTAATGGAGATCTTAGAGAACCACTATTTTCAGAAGTAAGAAGAATAATAAGTAAGAATATCAATTTTGACATAGACAAAAATGAATATGACGAGTTTGCAAAAAAATTTAGCTTTATGACAAAGCAAGAAATATTAGCTTTTACGCGATCGTAAATTAGGTAACAGATTTTAGCAGCACACACCATGCACATTTGTGCTAACTAACCTTCTTTGGTTCCATTTTCGTAAATTACAGTATTATAAAAATCCGAGATCATGGTTCTGAATGTAAACGGCGTAAAACGCGAGGTCACGGTAGATCCCGATGTTCCCTTGTTAACCGTATTACGCGATCACCTCGATTTGACCGGTAGCAAATATGGTTGTGGAGAAGGAGCATGCGGTGCCTGCACCGTATTAATAAATGACAACCCGACCAAGTCATGTATAACACCTGTTGGTAATGCAACAAACAAAGAGATCATCACGATTGAAGGCCTTGAAAAAAATGGAAAACTCCATCCGGTCCAGGAAGCGTTTCTTAAAACAGATGCTTTTCAATGTTCTTATTGTGCGCCGGGTATGATCATGTCCGCAGCCGCGCTGCTTAAAAAAAATAATGACCCGACCGAAGAGGCGATCATAAAGGCGATGAACGGAAATATCTGCCGTTGCGGAACTTATCCCTACATTCTAAAAGCCATCAAGCTGGCTGCTAAATCATAAATTACTCACAATGGACAATCAAGATTATTCACCCCATCCATTTGAGCCAAAACAAAACGAACTCCCACCGAAGTCGAACTATGATTTTGTACTTGACCGTCGCAAATTTTTTAAGCTCACCGGCGGCGGTCTGATCGTTGCATTTGTTCTAAAAGACCTGCTTTCTTTCGATAGCAAGACTCCTCTTTCCGAAAATTCATCAATATCAGGTGTAGAGTCATGGATACATATTGGCGAAGATGGGACCGTAAGTGTCTATACCGGAAAGGTTGAAGTAGGCCAGAACATACGTACCTCATTGAGTCAAATTGTTGCAGAGGAACTGATGGTGCCTGTCATGTCAATTAAGATGATAATGGGAGATACAGACCTGGTACCATTTGATGCCGGTACTTTCGGAAGCCGCACGACTCCGCAAATGGGTACTCAACTGCGTAAAGCCGCTGCAACAGCGCGGCAGGCATTGGTGGACATGGCAGCAAAAAAATGGAACACGACGCCAACAGGTTTAAGAACTGAAAACGGGATGGTGGTGAATACTGCCACCAATGCAAAAACAAACTATGGAGCACTTACGAAAGGTGAGAAACTCATGATCACAATTTCAGATAATGTACCGGTGATTGCAGCAAAAGACTGGAAGGTGGCAGGAAGATCTTTGCCGAAGGTAGATCAACGAAATTTTATCACGGGTAAACATATCTATGTCTCAGATATGAAGTTGCCCGGTATGCTTTATGGCAAAGTGTTGCGTGCACCATCTTATGGAGCAAAACTCATTGACGCCGATCTGGCTCAAGCAAAGAATATCCCGGGTGTTATTGTTGTGAAGGATGGAGATTTTATCGGGGTAGCAGCATCCGATATAAAAACTGCAACGAAAGCTATACAGTCGATAAACGCAAAATGGGAAGAGAAAAAAGAACATCCATCAAACTCAAATATTTTCGAATATCTGCTAAAGAATCCTGCCGGCGAAAGTAGTGGCAGAAATTCAGGCCAGACAAATGGAGATGTTGAACGGGGATTAACAGAGGCTGATTTCAAACATGCTGCTGCCTATAATATCCACTACATCGCACATGTACCGCTCGAACCACGAGCAGCAGTAGCCGAATGGGCCAATGAAAAACTTACTGTCTGGACAGGAACGCAACGTCCGTTTGGAGTTCAGGAGGAACTGGCCGACACTTTCAGACTGGATAAAAAGAAAGTCAGGGTTATTATGCCTGATACAGGGTCAGGCTATGGCGGAAAGCATAGCGGCGAGACTGCTATTGAAGCGGCGCGTCTGGCAAAGGAAGCGAATAAGCCTGTTAAAGTTGTCTGGACAAGAGAGGAAGAATTTGTGTGGGCTTACTTCAGACCCGGTGGAGTAATAGAAGTTCAAGCCGGGGTGAATAAAAATGGTATCGTCAATGCCTGGAAATTTATTAACTACAATTCAGGTGGAGCCGGATTGGACACGCAATATAAAGTCGCCACCAAGCAGGTAGCACATGTTCGCTCCAACACACCACTGAGGCAAGGTTCTTATCGGGGACTTGCCGCCACCGCAAATGTATTTGCCCGGGAATGTCATATGGACGACCTGGCACGTCTTATAAAGATGGACCCACTGGAGTTTCGAATAAAAAATTTAGACGACAATCGTTTCATTGCAGTGTTGCAAGCGGTGGCTAAGAATTTTGGATGGAATGCTTCAAAAACTCCCGGTCATGGTTATGGTATTGCTGGTGGTTTTGAAAAAGGTGGTTATGTAGGCACCTGTGCGGAGGTAAAAATAAATGGCGATAAGGAAGTAAAGGTGGTTCGTGTTACCCAGGCATTTGAATGCGGCGCAATTATTAATCCTCATCATTTGGAACACCAGGTGATGGGTTGTATCGTGCAGGCACTGGGTGGTGCATTGTTTGAAGCGGTTGAATTTGCCAATGGAAAAATTATTAATGCCGCACTGTCTGCTTACAAGGTGCCCCGCTTTAGCGATATGCCGAAAATCGAAATCGTATTGATCGACCGCAAAGATCTGCCATCAACAGGTGCAGGCGAGGCTTCGATCATTGGAATTGCACCTGCTATACGCAATGCGATCGTGGATGCAACGGGCAAAGCCCTGAATACTTTGCCGATGCTGCCAAACGGGATGCTGGCATAGATTTCGGAAGAGTTTGGCACTGGAAGAAAAATCGTCCATTACTATACTTGGACAATTTTACACACTGAAAACATTTCTTTGGATCTGTTTGAAACGGATCGCATCTACTACATTCATTGAGTCAGGATTGTTTGGCAAATTATCATTATGTTTAAATAACCATTATTAACTTTTAGCATGAAAACCATTATTGCTCCTGTTGATTTCTCTGATGCATCCGCAAACGCTCTTTCATTTGCAGCAGAATTGTCTAAGAGAGCCACTGCTCGTCTTATTATAATAAATATTCTGCAGAAAACTGAAAATGAGGAGGCAGCAAAACACAAACTAAAATCCGTAGAGTCAGGTTTGAAAAAATCCTTCGGCCCCGGCTTAAATTGCGAATCGTCTCTTGCACACGGAAATCTTATCACTACGCTGAAAAAAATAATAGCAGCTCAGCAGCCCGATCTTATTGTAATGGGTACGAAAGGAGCAAGTGGTTTGAAGAAAACTTTAATCGGGAGTAATACGGTGAAAGTGCTGGCGAATACCAAAGTGCCGGTACTTGTCATTCCGGAAGTGGCGCGGTTTGAAAATTTTCTGGCCAAAGGAAAAAACAGAATTGTTCTGGCCACTGACCTTGACTTATTGGAAAATGAACAGGCCCTCGAAATTCTAAGAGAAATTGGTATGTTAATCAGGGAATCAAGAATAAGCGTGTTAAGTGTCAGACCGGAAAATACCAGACTTCCCGATCTGAAACGGATGGAACGTGATTTTCTCCTTTCATTTTTCACTCCTGAGATTGAAACTGAACGGATCACGGTTTTCGGCAGTAACGTGATCAATGGGATTAATTTTTACCTTAACAAAAACGAGGACTCCGGTTTGATTGCGATGATTGCCCGGAATTCAGGGCATCTTATACAAAAGCACTACACAAGAGAGATGGCTTCGCATACCCACTACCCGCTGTTGGTTATGCATGACGGTAAACCTTGATTTCATAAACCAGGCAACAGATCTTACACTACTGACTTATTTATGGACTTTGGTGAGGAATAATACGGAGACAAGCGCGGTTTTTTTGCAAGCGCGGTTTCATATTTCATCTGTTTCCGGAATATCGTTGCTTAATACAGTCTTTAGTTTATCAGGCTTATTGATCTTTATGATCCTCTCTCCCACCTGTTGGCGCCATAAAGCATAATACAAACCTTTTTGTTCTAATAATTCTTCGTGTGATCCTGTTTCAGATATTCTTCCTTTTTCCAACACATAAATCGTGTCAGCATTCATAATAGTTGAAAGCCTGTGGGCAATTGTAATAATGATCTGCTTTTTTTCAGCGGCAATATTGTTTATCGTATCTGTAATCGATTCTTCCGTAAGTGAATCAAGCGAAGCGGTGGCTTCATCGAAGATCAATATCTGTGGGTTTCTTAACAATGCCCGGGCAATAGATAAGCGTTGCTTTTCGCCACCTGACAGTTTGGTACCACCTTCTCCAAGGATTGTGTCCAGGCCTTTTGGATTGTTTAATAAATGGGTTGAAGAAGATCTCCTTAATGCAGTAATCATTTCGTCATCTGTGGCAGCAGGTTTTATAAACTGAAGATTTTGCCGCACAGTTCCCGCAAACAGCTGTGTATCCTGAGTTACTAATCCAATTTGACGCCTGATCCTGTTGTATCGAATATCTTTTACTGAAACATCATCAAAACAAATACTCCCGCTTACGGGAGTATATAAGCCAACAAGCAATTTAATCAGCGTTGATTTGCCTGAACCGCTCGGTCCGGCAAAAGCAATGGATTCACCCGTCTTAACTTTAAATGAAATGCCGTCAATAGAATTTTCAAAGGCCGTTTTATGTCTGAATACAACGTTCTTAAACTCGAGTTTTTCTACTGTTCCTAATTCTATAGGTTCTTCAGGTCTTGTTTCAACTGGCTTCTTCATCAGCAGATCAAAATTTTGTAACGAAGTTTCCGCTTCACGGTAAGCAAGAATGATTGTGCCCAGGTCCTGCAGCGGAATAAAAACATAATTCATGATGATCTGCATGGAAATAAGTTCTCCTGTCGTCAATACCTTGCGGAAGATCAGCCAGAGCAAAATAAAAAGTATTGATTGCTTAAGTAAATTGAGCGTTACGCCCTGTAAAAAAGTAAGTGTTCTTACTTTTTTTACTTTGATCATTTCAAGATCGAAGATCTTCTGCGTAAAGGTTTTTAGTCTTCTGATCTCAGGATAAGTCAGCCCAAGGCTTTTTACCAGTTCTATATTCCTGAGGGATTCCGTTATGTTGCCTGACATCACCGCATTCTCCCGAAAAATTTTTCGCTGGATGGTCTTTATTTTTTTGCTTAGTAGACCAGTCAGCCCGCCAAGCAATAAAACACCGATAAGAAAAACCGGGATCAGTGCCCAATGTTTGGTAATAGCATAATATATAAGGAAACTTATGCCTACCAATGTGGAGAAAAGAATATTAATAAATGAGTTTAAAAAATTTTCTGTATCCCTCCTTGTCTTTTGAAGAATAGATAAGGTTTCACCGCTTCGTTGATCTTCAAATTCCTGGTATGATAACCGAAGTGTTTGCTTAAGCCCATCATCAAAAACATTTTTGCCAAATTTTTGAACAACAATCCTTAGCATATATTCCTGGAATGCTTTTGTTGCTTTGGCGGCAATGGCAATAGCAATAGCTAATGCAAGCAACCATAAAACGCCATTTATTAATTCCCGTTCAGTTCTGTCGCCCGGGTTTAATGCATAGTTGTCCAATATCTTACCAAAGATCACAGGATCGAGAAAATTGAGTGCCTGTGAAATGGCAGCCAGCACCATTGAAAAAATTGCCAGCCATTTGTACGGCTTAAGGTATTTCCACAAAATCTGCATAAGGTTTCAGTTTCTTTACGGCATATCGGTGTAAAAATATGTTATGAGCAGACGTTTGCGAAAAATCATCATTGTAATAATGTGTCCAGTCATCACAGGTGATATTTATGTTCTGGAATGACAATAATCAAGCCGGGCAAGCATTGATTACGTACAGTGAGTGAAAGATCAGAGGAGCCACTCTACGTTATGCGTACAATTATAACCAGGCTGTTATTCCGGGTTAAAGAAGTTTTGTATCTTACTATTCGCTAAACCAAAACTTATAATTATGAATACCAAAACTGCTGCCATTGTCATTGGCCTCGCTTTCCTGGCTGTTGGCTTATTAGGATTTGTATCCAATCCAATTGTTGGCGCCTCTCCTGATGCAATTTTTCATACAGACAACGTGCATAATATTGTACATATCGTCAGTGGCGCTTTGTTTTTACTTATTGCCTTTGCTGTGCCTGCATCGGCATCCATTTTCTTAAAGGTCTTTGGGATAGTTTATTTGGGTCTTGGGATTTATGGAATGGCCACGATGGGTACAGCCGAAATGCAAAAACTATTGGGCTTTCTGCATGTAAACAAAGCTGATAATTACTTGCACATAGGTCTTGGCATTATCATTTTCCTTGCGGGGCTTGGACGCAGACCTTAAGAACTGCCGACACGGTCCGTTCATCCAATTTTTTCCCAGCGGTTTTTTGTTTGTATCCACATAATAACTACATTTATGGTAAATATAATCAATGAGTCAATACCATCTTGGGGAATTTGAAGAAATTGTATTGCTAACCGTAGCAATTTTGGATGGCGAAGCCTATGGCATAAGTATCGTTGAAGAAATTGAAACCCGGCTGAAACGCAATGTAAGTTTAGGCGCTATTCAAACAGTTCTAAAAAGACTGGAAGATAAAAAAATGGTCAGGTCATTATTTGGCGAAGCCACCAAAATAAGGGGCGGTAAAAGAAAAAGATACTATACGATCACTGCTGAAGGACAACGTGTATTAAAAAATACAAAAGATCAACGTTTATCACTTTGGAATGCGATTCCAAAAACAGCATAGCAATAAACAGAAATGAAGTCCAAAGAAAATAATCAACCTCCCCGACTGCCGCTGACTTTCTTCCGCTGGTATTGTCATCCTGATCTGCGCGAAGAAATAGAGGGTGATCTGCTGGAGCGATTCCATAAACATTCAACTAGTTATTCTGAAAAGAAAGCAAGATGGTTGTTTATTAAAGAGGTGTTACTGCTATTAAGACCCCGCATTATCAGGGGTATGCTGAATCAGTCTCAACTTAAATTCTTCAATATGAGTAAGATTAATTGGATTAAACTAACCGCATTAAACCTTGCGTGTGTACTGATGATAATTTCCCCATTCATTCCCGGGCCACCTAATAAACTGGTAAAAATATTTTCTATGATGGGAAATATAGCCGGTCTTACTGCGGTTCTTCTTGTACCGGTTGGATTAATGTGGACAATAACCGAAGTAAAAAAATGGAAGCAGGAAGGTAAGCAAATTAAGAATAAGACATCGCTTTATCAATTGGCAATGGGTACTTCAGTTTTTATGGCTTCATTTTTCCTTGCTGGCATATTCATATTCCCTTCTGGTATGAAGATTTTTGCACTCACAGGGCTTCTTCTTGTCATCTTTGGTTTGGTTGCAGGCAAACAGACAATAAATAAATGGAAAGAAGTAAACGATACTTTTATGAACAGGGCACCTTCTTTTATCTTCGCCATTCTGACTACTGCCATTATTTCCATTTTCTTCATAATAGGCACACTGGGCTTGTTTGAAGCAGAAGGAATAGTAGCTGGAATTTTTGGATTGCTGGTGTTTTCGGCTGGAATAATTTGGGCATTAAGACAAATCAGAAACATCAGGGAGAAAGTTGAAAGAAAATTCAACCGGCTGCCCGTTTACCTGCTTAGTATCCCATTGACCGCGTTTTTAGTTGCAATGTTCGTAACAACTCCTGTAAGCGATTTCAGCAGGACTTATGCAATAAAGCAAGGCCAATTACTTATAAACGCGATCGAGAATTATTACAGGGAAAAAGGTGATTATCCTGAATCTATCGAGTACCTGGCCAATGCTCCTAAACACACTTCCATTATGGGAGCAGGTGGTTTTCTCTATGAAAAAAATCAAAATGGCTACAATTTATCTTTTATACAATGGTTGCATTTTGGCGCTACAGAGGAAATAGTAATGTATAATAAGAATGACGAGCATAACGTCAAAGGACATTTTGCAACCTATAATGCCAGGAAACCGCATTGGAAATATTATTGGCTGGATTAACTCCGTTTGTCACAGAAGACGGAAGCACTACTATCAAATGCTATAAACGGTTTTTTTAAAATCTGCTGGCGATATTTTACCGAATTTTACAGAAGTTATATTACCTCCACCTTAAAAAATTACCTGCGCATTTAGTAATTGGTTTGAGAGAAAGACAAACAATATTAGTGAAAGACCTGGCGGCACAGCTCGGTTTCAGCTTTTGTGGCATTGCAAGTGCCACCAAACTTGATGCCGACGCAGAACGACTTGAAAGATGGCTTAACAAAGGCATGCATGGAAGCATGCACTACATGGAAAGATATTTTGATCTGCGGATCGATCCCTGCAAGCTCGTGCCTGGTGCGAAGTCAGTGATCACATTATTGTTGAATTATTTTCCGACGGAAAAACAAGGTAATGATGCGGTGAAAATTTCAAAATATGCTTATGGCAAAGACTATCATGACGTAATAAGGAAAAAATTAAATACACTGATCGAATTAGTTAAAAAAAATATTGGAGAAATCCATGGTCGTGGTTTTGTCGACAGTGCGCCGGTACTGGAAAGAACCTGGGCCCAACGCAGCGGACTGGGTTGGGTGGGTAAAAACGGGAACCTGATCAATAAACAAATGGGCTCTTTCTTTTTCATCGCAACATTAATAACAGATCTTGATCTTGAAGCTGATGAAATGTTTACAAAAGATTATTGCGGCAGTTGTACGCGTTGTATTGATGCGTGTCCCACCGATGCGATACTTCCTGGCAAGATTGTAGATGGAAGCAGGTGCATTTCTTATTTTACGATCGAGTTAAAAGAAATGCTCATACCGGGTGAAATGAAAGGGAAGTTTGACAACTGGATGTTTGGTTGTGATATATGCCAGGATGTTTGTCCCTGGAACCGATTTTCGAAACCGACTGGCGAAATTGAATTTACACCCATACCTGAGATCCTTAATCTGTCTACAAAAGAATGGGAAATGATGACGGAGGAAAAATTTAAAGAAATATTCAGGAACTCTCCCCTAAGCCGCAGTAAATTCAAGGGCATTCAACGAAATTTAAAATTCATCAGCCATGCTAACGGGAATAATTGAAATGCCAGCCAAGTCTCAACGTCAATCTTTTTAAATTATACTTATAAGTTTCAAAAGTGTTTTCACATGGAGGATTAAAACACATTACTGTCATCTCTCTCACTTCCTTTAAATTTTTATAAGAATAGCCCATTCCAAACGAAAATGAATTTTTTCTGTCAAGACCCGTGGCAAAACCTAACATGCCGTTCCAATACATACCGGGTTTATATTCATGGCTAACTTCATTCCAGGCATTTATCCTGTCTTCAACCCATGCAAAGTTCATTCCTGCATCGCCCTGGATAAAAAAGCTATGATTGCGCTTCGAAAGATATTTTATTCCTGAAAGATAAACAGGTATGCTACGAAAATAATAATAATCAAGTCCAGTACCGATGCCGGCAAACCAGGTTTTATAACGGATACCGTTTACTACTTCGATATGGAAACTTGTACCCTGCTCCCCTTCCACAACCCCGGTTGAAATTTGCGAGCTAAAAAATTTCCTTTCTTTTTTAGTTTCCTGTGCTGTGATTTCGTTTTTAATTATCAGGAACAACAGCAAAATGAGAAAAGGTCTTTTCATAATTAATTATTTACTTTCAATTTGCTGAGCAAGGAAAGGCTTGAAGGATTTGAATAGTTATACTGATACAAACCGCCTTTTGCCACTACTAATAGTCTATTATTCCAGGCTATCACATCATAGGTTTCAATATTTTTTATATGGCTAAGCAATTGCAGGCTAAAGACATTCGATTTGTTGTATATTTTTAATCCATCGCTGCCATCGCAGACAAACAGCAAGTCGCCATCTTTCGCCAATCCATGCGGATTTGTAAGTCCATAAGTTTTCACCAGCCACGGAGACTGCACGTTTTGAACGTTGACCACATCAAGCTGATTATTGGTGCCCTGGCAAAATGTGCCGGCACGAAGCGTAACAAAAGCATAATCATCATCAGCCACGACCGGATCGCATGCCCGGAAATGTGATAAAGAGCCTTCGCGAGCCGGAGTCACCGGGTTAGTAATATCAAAAATGAACATGCCGTTTGATGAACCCAGGAATAGTTTGTTTTTAAAAGGATAAATGGTCTCAATATTCCAGCCAACCCCAACCGTATTCTTCAGTTGAGGATCGCTCACGGCGGAGATATCGAATACTTTTATACTTGAATTATTTACTGCATATAAATAATCGTTTACAATACTGAATCGTGACATAGAACCTGCGATTCCTGTTACTGCTGGCGCAGCACTACTACCAGCGGTACCGGATTGAGCAGCACTCATTAACAGAAAGCGATCTCCTCTTATCCATCCACCACCTGCCGGCGGCGGTCCATCGACAGATTCCTTAATTTTCTTTTCTGTCCATCCAACAATTACTTTGGATGAGTCTGCAACGAATCCTGCTGCATATACTCTTTCAGGGAAGATCTTTGGGATCATTTTTTTCAACACTGCATCTAATGGATTACTGATATCGACAACGACCAGATCGGTAAACAGGTCGGCATACAAAGTAGAACCCTTCACTGCTATATCTACATTTCCCGGAATATTAATGAATGCTTTTATTGAAGGATTCGCAGGATTACTGTTATCAATTATATGCACTCCTTTATTTACTTCATTCAGAAAAATATAATTTCCATACATATAAATTTTGCCGGGATTGGATATGGAAACCGGTGTACTGCTTTTTATTTCAGAAAGTACTTCCGTTTTGCTTTTGTAAATGGGTTCGAAGATTGAATAGGTTTTTGTTACATTATCCTTCAGGCAGGATTGCAATGCAAAAACTAGCAGCGGCATCAGAATTATTTTTCTCATAAAAGCAATTTTTAAGATTGACAACAGCAACTAAACAATCGTTGCATTATTTCTTTTGATTAAAAAGAACCGCAGTTCGTAAGCCAACAAAGAATAAGTATCGTTTATTTTCAAAAGGACTATCAAATAACTTGTTCAAATGCATGTTTGCTTCAGGACCGATGTTCCATTGTGCCTGGCTGGTATTCGCTATCGTCCACGAAAAGCCGGTTGATAGACCGAACTGTGTTCTATTGAGCAGGTTCTGATTTTCATAATAAATACCACCGAAAGCAGTGTCGTACATCAGCGCATTACTTGCGACCAGCTGCCCAACGGTAAGCCCTATGCTCCATGTAAATGGCTTTGCTTTGTTTTTATTTAGTTGCCATTGAAAATTAACCGGTAGTTCAATAAAATGATACTGATTGGTGTATTTGACAGTATCACCGCCGGCATTATACACATAGTTGTCATTACTCATATTGCCGGATTGATTAAAGCGGCCAGCTACGTTTCTCTTGTTTCCAATTCCAATATGATTGCTATAATAACCATACTGCAAACCCAATGAAAAACCGGCACGGGATGATAATTGCCTGTGCGCAGCGCCCCCTACCTGGAAAGCAAATCCCGATCTGGGCTCAGAAGGTTTTTGTATGACACGAGGTGCACCGGTAGCACCTCCGGTTACAGGACTCTGATAATTGAATGCATCCGCGAGGGTTTGCGAACCAAAGGAAAGACCATGACCGCTTAACGATGAAATACCCGGTGTAATATGTAAACCCCATTTCCATTTTTTGTCCGGAAGATTTTTTTGAACGATTGCAGCCGCTGAATCTTTGGCCTTTATTTTCAAAACTGTATCCCTGGTTTCTATACTGTCTTTTTTCTGTTTAATTACTTCAGTATAATTGGAATCAATTCTGTTTTCGACAGGTGTTGTGTCTCCTTGATTGATTTCCTCCTGTATTAATAGTTCGTTGTCTTTTAACCCAACAGAATCGTTGGTTTTGTTATTATCAGTAACGAGATTTTGTTTTTGTTGTGCGGCCGATACAACATCACCAGGCCCTTGAGATTCTTCTATTATTTTAGTTTTTCCGGCTACTTGTTTATTTCTTGTTTCATTCTTAGTCTTATTCTTTGTGCTATAAATTTCAGGTTTTGAAATAACTGTATTCTTTTTCTCAACAGCTGGTTTGTCAACTACAACTTCCTTGGTAGCAGTTTTATCAATTGGATTTTTTATTTTATCCAGGTTTATTGTTTCAATATTTTGATTGGTTGCTGAAGAACTCGTCGGGTCCCCTGTAGTTATGGAGTTCTCTTCGTCTTGTGTCTCAGTTTTTACAATATCATTTTTCATTTCTCCAAACAAATTATCGCGTTGCCAATAGCCCAGCAATGCCAGGCCGGCCAAAAAGAAAATAATAACAAAGACTTTTCTTTTCTTTTTCCTGCGTATTCTCTCTTCAACTTGCAGCCAAACTTTGTCTGAAGGCTTGAACTTCAGCCCCTGCATTTCGGAAGAAACTTTTTTCTCAAATTCATTTTCCGGCATATGCACCAGTTTTAATATTTACTTCATCGTTTTTTTTTATCCAGCTGATCAACAATGCTCTTGCTCTTGCATACTGCGATCTCGAAGTACCTTCATTGATTCCGAGCATTTTTCCAATTTCAACATGGCTAAACCCTTCCACCGCATGAAGGTTAAAAATTGTTTGGTATCCTATTGGCAGTTGCCGGATCAGGTCAGCCAGTTCTTTACCCGTCATTTTTATTTCCGGGTTATCATTCGTCACCGGGTGGAGGTTTTCATTGTCAAAAGAAAAGTCGTGATTGTACCGGGAATTCTTTTTCAGGTAATTCAGCGCCGTGGTCACCATGATCCTTCTTATCCAGCCACCAAGCTCACCTTCATATTTATATTGATACAGGTTTTTGAAAACTTTTACAAATCCGTCCTGCAGTACATCTTCGGCATCATCCATTGATTTGGTATAACGGTAACAGATACCCAACATCGTTTCAGCAAAATGATCATATAACTGCCGTTGGGCAGCAGGTATTTCCCTGATACAATCTTTTACCAGTTTTTGAGTATCCATTATCCTTTCTTACTTGCTCTGACAACGGCTTTTTGCTTTACGTTGCATTGTCAATTTTAAACTATTTAATAACAATCCGGTCGGCAAAAAATAAGGGCTACCGACCCGGGTAGCCCTACTGCTTATATGAACCGGCGAAAATCAAAACGGGGGATCGGGAGGAGTATTCGGATTATTATCTCTTTCCAAAAATGGATAGGGTAAAAGGTTTCTTGTTCTTTCAGCATTTGGTCTTGCAAACCGACGCATGTCCTCCAGCTTTAAGCCTGACATATATAATTCAATGCTCCGGTGTTTATAGATCAGATCCAAAATCTGCGCTTGCGTATATGGGCCAACTAACATAGGCAGGTCTGCCCCTACTCCGTAAACATCACCTGCAGGTGTTTTTGTAACAATTTTATTTAACTCTGTAAGTGCATTCGCGAGGTCAGGACTTGCTTGTCTTGCATACGCTTCTGCTTTTGTCAATATCATCTCACCCGGCAAATAAACCGGCCATGCAGCTGTAGATGTTGCTGCAAACCCCAGGATCTTCGATGCATAAGCCGTGGTGGTATAAAATGCCAATCGCTTATCCCCGGCATCGGGTTGAAAGCCTGCTGGCAATCCTAAAGTGGTATTATCAATGGCGGCTGTCACATTGTTCGTGGATGTAGCAGTCTCAAAGATCGGGTTCAGGTTTACCGTTGTAAAATTGAAAGTTGATTTTACCGTAAGACTTGCGGCAGTGGCTTCTGACAATGCAGTTGCATAGTTTCCTGTGTACAAAGAATATCTGGCTTTCAACGCATGCAATGCATTTGGTAAATTAATTCCAGCTGGAACGTTGGCTGTGAATTCGGATGAAATCGCGTTTGCATTTATTGCGGTCAATGCTTCATCAATTACTGTAATTGCCTTTGCAAATCCCTGTGCTCTGTCAATAAAGCCGACATTCAAACCGATACCAGCGGGAACTTTTTCCCAAAAAGTCGATAGATCACCTAATGCCAATGATTTGAACAAAGAGGCATAACCAATCAAACCACTTGCATAACCTTTGTCTGCAAGGGTCTTCGCCCCTGCAATTACATTATCAGCATCATAAATTATTTTATTGCTGCTTGTCCATAGGCCACTCATCAGGCTATTGGTACCATCTACTGAACCGCCACCCAACTGTAACTGGTATTCACCCGTATTACCCTGGTTTAATACAATCAATTCCTTCGTTACAAGTCCATTTATTGTAACCCTATTATATAATGAGCTCGCACGACCGGCAGTATACACTCTTTGCAATCCAACCGCAACGCCGGTTAAGCCCTGCGGCGAACTAAACACCTGGTCTTCGGTGGCTGCATTTGGATTTATATAATCTTTTGTACAGGATGACTGGAACAAAAGCATCGTTGCCGATAGTCCCACCACTGATAATTTTATTATTTGCTTTTTCATACTGATAATTTAGTAGGTTAAAATTTTGTTGAGATACCAAACCGGAATGTCGCCGGAATAGGAACAGAACCAAAATCAATTCCACGTAATAGTGTGCTTTGTCCAGCCGAATTGACTTCCGGATCATAACCCTTGTAATCATCCCATGAAATAAGGTTTCTGCCGCTGAGGCTTATTGTCAGGTCTCTGAAGAACTTGACTTTACCGAGATTATAACTCAATGCCACTTCACGAAGCTTTACAAAGGAGCCATCATCAACACGCCATTCCTCGATCTGGTAAACACCAAGAATATATCCTCTTGGTAGTTGACCTGAATGCTCCTGTTCAGCAACTTTTCCATTACCTACACCTTGTCTTGTTCTGAAATCTGCATTAAATACATCTACTCCCTGCACCGCATCAAATTGGAAACTCAAGTTGAACTTCTTAAAACTGATTTCATTTGTTAATGATGCTGTATAATCAGGATTGGGATCTCCAATTACTTTTCTTAAAGTCGTTCCTGTTGGCAATCCATTTGCGTCGCGCTGTGGTGTGTAGACAAGCGGCGAATTCTGAGTTCCTCTTTCTAATTGAGGAATACCGGCGGCATTTTTTACCTGGTTGCCACTGGCATCAACGGCAAAGAATGTTCCGTAAAATACTCCAACAGGATATCCTTCCAATAAAGAAACAGGGGCACCTGTAGTAGTAGGTATAAGCGTGAGTGAGGGACCGACCTCTAACACTTCATTCCTATTCCGGTTAAAAATCAATGTTACATCCCATCTTAAATCTTTTTTACTTACCGGTGTACCTTTTAATACAACTTCGATTCCTTTATTTTCCAATGAACCAAAATTGTCTAACAAACTTGAAAAACCATTTGTTGGAGCGATCACCCTGTTGATCAGCATATCTTCAACACGTTTCTTATACCAGTTAAATGTCAGACCGATGCGATTATTGAAAAAGGACATATCGGTTCCAATTTCAAGTTCTTTTTGTCTTTCTGGTTTTACGTGTTCATTTGCCAGCACCGAACTTGAAGTAAGTGCTGTTCTGCTTAGAAATGAATTAGACGTGTATGAATTAAATCTTGAGTAAGCCCCGATGCCAGTAAGATTTCCTGATTCCCCATAAGCTGCTCTTAGTTTTAAGAAATTCCACCAACTCATATTTTTCCAAAATCCTGATTCAGATAAAATATAGCTGGCGTTTGCTTTGAAATAAACCTGGTTGCGTTCATCTTCTCCGAAAACGGAAGAACCATCAAAACGTACAGCACCGGTAACGAATAATTGGTTTCTGAACTTAAAGTTTTGTTGAATGTAGGCACCGGAGATCGATTGTTCACTACGGTCATCGACAGCCGGTAAAATAGTGCTTGCACCATTTACTGTTTGGACAAAAGGACTTAAACCGCGACCCTGCAATAAGGCATAGCGATTTTTTTCATACTGTACTGAATAACCAACCTGTGTAGTAGAACCAACATCTTTATTAATGTTAAACTGGTAAGTACCGTTCAACTCATTGTTGATTTGAAAAAAATTATCAGTGCCTGTGCTTGCATAACCATTCAATGTGGGATCTAAGCTGGCAGCGCCACCAAAAAAAGCTGTATTCACGTTATATGCAAACGGTGGCATATAAGTAGTGCCATTCTGGCTATAATTGTCAACTCCCAAAGTATAATCAAAAGTCAAACCCTTCATTGGTCTCAGCTTCACACCAAGACTGCTGATAATACGGTTTGTTTCTTGTCTTTGTTTGAAATCTTCAATGACCGATACGGGATTTACACGTCCCCTTTCACCAACAGCTTTAATATTTCCCAGGGCATCCCTTGTCCACAGATCATGAAAATTGCCAATGATAGTCACAGAATTCATAGGTGAGAAAAATGAATTGCCATCAGGTTTTTCGTTTGAAGTACTGTTGATATAATTCAACCCGAGATTAAAGCTAATCCAACTGTTAAGAGTTTGATCAATGTTAGCCCGGAAGCTATACCTGCGAAAATCTGTATTCTGTACAATTCCCTGGTTAAAGAAGTAAGAACCCGAAACATAATACTTGGTTTTATCCGTACCGCCACTTACTGATATATTGTTATCTGTGCCGATGCCAGTTCTGAAAATATAATCCTGGTAATCGTAACGTGATACCGCCGTAGTATTTGTTGGCAATGCAGGCGGAGTACCGACAGTTGTAATAAGATCCTGAGTAAGTGCACCCACTCCATCAGTAGGCCCGCCAAATTTTGTTGGTGCATTGTTCACTTCAAGTTTCTTGCGCAGCGTGCTAACTAAAAACGATGATGAAAAGTTCACAATTGGTGCGCCGCTTGTTCCTCTCTTGGTAAATATTTGAACGACACCTGAGTTGGCTCTTGAACCATAGATAGCTGCAGCGGCAGCGCCATTCAACACTTCAATCCGGTCAATATCTGCCGGGTTTATATCCGCCAATCTGTTTTGACCGATTGTCCCGACAAAATTTGTTCCATCATAGGTGTTTTGCGTATTCGTAACTCGATTCGTTGCATTGTTGACAATTACTCCATCAACAATATAAAGGGGCTCGGACGAAGATAATACCGAGCTGATACCACGCAGACGAACGGATACGCCACCGCCAGGATCTCCATTGTTTTGAATAATTTGGGCACCCGCGGTCTTGCCTTGTAATGCAGACAACACATTTGGCGAACCGCCTTTGTTTAGCTGGTCACTTTTTACTGTGCTGACATAACTCCCAAGTTGTTTTCTTGTTGTTCCCGCCGAAACGCCGGTAACAACCACCTCATCAAGATTAAGAGCATCTTCTGCAAGACTGATGTCGGCAGTGTAAGACGTTTCGCTTCCAACACGAAGAGCCTGTTCTTTTGACTTAAGTCCAATACCGGTAAACTCCAATACATATTGACCTGGTTTCAGATCAGCAAAAAAGCTGTAGGTACCATCCAGGTCTGTTGAACTGCCCAAACCGGTACCTTTTACCTGTACAGAAATGTAAGGAAGTCCCTTACCATCAGTGCCTGTTACCTTACCAGATATCTTAACCTGGCTAAAGGAGACCATGGAAAAAAAACAAAGGATCAATGCAAGACTCAATTGATAATACAATGGTCTTGAGATTTTTTTTCGGTTCATACTTTTTTTGTTTGAATAATTAAATGGTATACTTTTTATCCATTTCAAGGGGAAGGGATTGCTATAATATTTCTACGCCTTTTTGTTTATACGTATCAAAAATCTTATCACCGGGATCCATATCGGTGATCATTGCATCCAGTTCTTCGATCCCGGCGATTTTTATTTTTTGTAGTGAATTTATTTTTTCAGCAATGGTTAATGCCACTACCTTTTTTGATGATTGCATCATGGCTCTTTTTACCTGCACAACATCCCAGTCATTATCAGTAAGGCCATGCTCCGTGTCAATTGCATTGATACCCAAAAAACAGATGTCAGCGTTGATCTGTTTGATTTTTGTAATGGCATCTCCACCGACCGTGATCTTGGAATTTTTTGAAATCCGGTCACCAATAAAAATCACCTCGATATTCGGGTGCTGAATATATTCCATGGCGGCAGGCAGGCTTCCGGTAAAAAAAGTTGCACGCAAATGTTGTGGTAATGCTTTTGCAAGCTCTATGATCGTCGTTCCACCGGTCGTTAACACAAACATGCCATCACGTATGAGCGTAACGGCTTTTTGAGCGATCAGTTTTTTATTGTCATGGGAATAAACGCCGTTTGACTGGAAGGAAACATGAAATGATTTTGATAAGGCGCCGCCATGCACTTTGATGATCTCGCCTGTTTCTGCCAGTTCCGAGAGATCCCGGCGGATTGTATCTTCAGAAACATTGATAGCCTCACAGAGATCTGATGTTAAAACCTTATTGTGCAGATTGATCTCGCGAAGGATAAACTCTTGTCGTTCCTTTTTCAGCATAAGCGTTCAATGTTGGTTTTCGCATATTAAAACTAAGGTAGTTTTTCTAAAACCCGCAAAAAAAAGCATAAAATTTTCCAATTTCCCGCAAAAACATTCACGAACCATTAACTTTTGCAACTAAAGCCAGCAAAGACTTATATTTAAAATATGAAGAAGAACATCAAAAAATTGTACAACATCTCTTTGAAAAAGAAAAAAATTATAGTGGGATTAATGAGCGGAACCTCTTTTGACGGACTTGATGTGGCGCTTTGTAAAATAAAAGGAAGCGGGATGGAGACAGAGGTCAAAGTAGTTGAGTTTGAAACCGCTGTTTATCGGCCAGAGTTTAAGGAAGAATTGAAAACTGTTTTTTCCCGTCGCGATGCAGACCTTGAAAAAGTTTGTTTGTTAAACGAATGGGTAGCTATTCAACATGCGGCATTGATAAATGCCTGCCTGCAAAAATGGGGTTATTCAAAAAATGATATTGATCTTATTGCAAGCCATGGTCAAACTATTTATCATGCACCAAAGTCCTTACACGGACGTGAACAATTTCCAAATGCCACACTCCAGATCGGTGATGGTGATCATATCGCGGTCAACACGGGAATTATTACTGTCAGTGATTTTCGTCAAAAACATATCGCTGCCGGGGGTGAAGGTGCACCATTAGCTGTGTATGGTGATTATCTTTTGTTTTCAAAGAAGGGAGAAAACAGGATAATGCTGAACATTGGAGGTATTGCCAACTTTACGTTTCTTCCCGGTGATCTTGATGGATCAAAAATTTTCAGCACTGATGTGGGTCCCGGCAATACGATGATGGATGCGTTTGTACAAAGACATTTCCCCGGAAAATATTTTGATGAAGGATCTGCTGTTGCGGGCAAAGGAACAGCAAATAACGATTTACTGAACTATTTGAAAGATCATCCCTTTTTCAATAGTGATTTCCCCAAAACGATCGGACCCGAATTATTCAATCTTTCTTATTTGGAAAAGGCAATTGAAAGAGCAAATACAAATTCAATAAGCAAAGAAGATATAATGGCAACCCTAAATCTTTTTTCTGCAGAGACAACGGTTGATGCCATTAAGCGATGTGCAGAAGACGGGGAAAGCTATTCAGTGTATGTAAGTGGCGGTGGTATGCACAATCCATTACTGATGGAAAATATCAAATCACGATTGCCGGGAATGAAGTTTTATAGCACCGATGATTTACATATCAACCCTGATGCAAAAGAAGCAGTGCTGTTTGCACTGCTTGCTAATGAATGTGTTTGCGGAGAGAAAATCAATGTTGGTAAAGGAAGAAATAAAATTCCTTCGGTTACAATGGGAAAGATCAGCTTTCCTGATTAATTACTTAACTGTAAAATCGGCCTGCTTATCGCCCCACATCAACGAAACTTTGCCATTTTTTTCGACAGCAAAAGTCATTTTTTCAGAAAAAGTCTTCGTCTTACCACCTTTTACTTTAACTCTTAGTGCATCATCGGCTTCTTTATAACCGAATGCACCCCATTGATCCCATGTTTTATTAAAGATGATCGTCCACTCATCACCATTTACCAATGTAAATAATCCATACTTACCGGCTGGTAAATCTTTTCCCTCCACTTTTACATCCTTGTTTACCTCAAACACGGTGGCTTTGTTTGCCCCTGTACGCCATACTTTCCCTTCCATTGGCTCAAGGTCTTTACCGATTGTTCTTCCTTTCACTGACGGCTGGCTATAATTAATAGTAATCGTTGCGCCTTTATCGTTAGTCCCCGAAACTTTTGCCGGGGGGCTGGCAGGTGGATTCTGAGCGAATACACCCACTGAAATAAATAATACTGCTGCAAAAAGTAATTGTTTCATTTGATTAAATTTTATTGTTTTTTGGTCAGATGCCTGCCTGTCGGCAGACAGGGCAGACAGGGAGTTCGCCTAAAGGTTTATTATTAAAAATACTGATAAGAACCAAATCAAAGTTAGTTAATTGACGAGCGGTTCCCTTCGCTTAGTTGCTTCAGGTTTTCAAGACCCCGTTCCATCTGAAAACCATAGATATTCTCAAAAAAAAGCGACTTAAATTTCTCCCAGGGATACCATCTCAGCTTAAAGTCCATATACCATTGAAGCGTAGACGAATCGCCCTCCTGGTGACGTATAACCTTTAGGACGCTTATTATTGGTCTTCCGTTGTCAGTCACCATTTCAGTTATTATCTCTTCGTTTTTTCTTCCCACTACCCTGATCGAGGTTCCCTGGACTTTCACACTGCTATCGTCCAAAACGACAAACTCATTTTCCGGAACATTTTTTAAAACGGGATGCCATTGTTTCCAATCCGGAAGTTCATCAACATAGGTGTACACAACCCTATCATCAGCAGCAATATTAGTGGCTTTTGATATCCTGATACTCCCCGGAATAAAAAGCGAGATAAGAGTGATAAGAAGGAAAATAAAAATAAAACTCAGTATGGCTAGTTTGATGACTCTCATAATAATGATAAATTAAAAAGTCAAAAGTCAAAAACTCTGAACTCCCGACTCCGAATTCCGAACTCTGAACTCTGAACTCCGAACTCCGAACTCCGAACTCGCTCACTCCCATCGAAAAACTTTAATTGCAATTATATAAACGATAACTCCCCATATAGCGAGAACACCGATCTGTTTCAGACAATCATTAAGATGGGCCCCTTCAAATGCTACATTACGCATTGCATCATTCAGATGTTTTAAAGGCATTATATCGGCCACTGATTTTAACCAGCGGGGAAATGCATCCGTTGAGAAAAAAGTACCGCCGATTAAAAATTGTGGTAATGTGATCAGGTTTGCAAATGGCGGGATCACACTTTCATTTTTCGCCATCCCGCTGACAATAAAACCAAAACCCATAAATACGAGCAGTCCAAGAAAACTAAGTACCACCAATTCCAGGAAAGTGATCCAACCATTCACCAATGTGAATTTAAAAAGGTAATGACCAAATCCTAAAATGACAACAGCAGTTATTAATCCGAACAGCACACGACTGAGTGCTTCACCTAAAACAATATATTCCCGTTTGATAGGTGTAGCAAAAAATCTTTTTAAAACAAGTGTTTGCCGTAAGCTAAAAAATATAAAGGCTACACCAAATACACCGGCACTTAACAATGAAAATCCGAGTTGACCAGGCAAAATAAAATCAATGGTCCGGTAAATTCTTCCTTCAATCTTTACTACTTCATCGCTGACAACGGCCACGGATTTAGCCTCACCAAACAGGCCTTCATTCATTCCCTTTATCATTCCATCCATAATGGAACGAAGTATCTGGATATTCTGGGGGTTAACCGCATCTGATGTTTTTAAATGTATTTGAACAGGTTTTGTCAGATCAGCATCATTTTTCAAACTGATGATCGCAGAAATCCTTCCCTTCTCAAGATCTCTGACCAATTCTGCAGAATCCTTTTCAATGACATTTAATGCCGAAATACTTCTCAACCCCTTATATACAATATTGGAAGTATCACTTTTAGGATCGAAAGCCACACGAACAGATACTCTTCCGCTATTACCGATAAAGCCAAACACAAGAATAAAGATGAGTGGAAAAACAAAACTAAAGATCACGGCTGACGGACTTCTGAAAACTCCTTTAAGACTAGCCTTAGTGATCGCCATCATGGCACGCAGCTGGCTGTATGGTTGTGGCATTAATTTATCTTAGGCCGCAAATGTAGGTTTCTTGCTCCATTTTCTGAGTGGCGGATTGTATTAACATCTATTACAAAATGCATACTATTAAAACATTGACTACGCCTTGTCGATTCTTTTTCAAGTAGCGATTTATATCATAAATTAGAAGGTAACAATTATTGCGACGGGACTCTGTTTGCACACTACCAAATGCAACATTTCGACGCTAAAAATTGTCAATGACATAATTACTTTTTATGAAACAACTATTATTTCTTGTTGCCACAATCGGCGCAACTCTGTTTTCCTGTACAAAAGCAGATTCATGTGACCCGATGCCTGCATCGTTGGACGGAAAATGGAGAATGATAATTGTAAAAGAGAATTCTTCGGGTTTGACAACAATCAAACCATCTTCAATTCAAGGTGACGTAGATATTATATTTGCTTCTACCAACGCAACTAATGGAACTTTTACCGGGAATACTCCAACTAACTACATCATGCAGAACGATTACTCAATTGGAGCCAATCGATCCCTGTCAATTCCGAATTTAAATATGACAAAAGTTATGGAAACAACCTGGGGAGCTGAATTTGTGGACAATATTCGTAATTCCCAGGAGTATAGTTTTGACGCCGATGGCAGGCTTACTATTAAGACAATGGACAAAACACTTACATTTAAAAGAGGCTGATACCGCGCGCATAACTTAGGCTTCAACAGCATATAGAACCCCTTTCAAATAAATTCAATTGAAATGGACAGCCTTAATAATTTTTTTCAGGAATTGTATATGAACTTTAATGCCCGCAAAATTGACTCGGTTATTTCTCATATGACCGATAATGTAAAATGGGCAAATGGCATGGAAGGAGGCTATGTTTATGGACACGAGGGAGTTCGGGAATACTGGTCAAAACAATTTACAATGGTAAGTTCAAGAGTAACTCCGTTAGAAATTGATCCAGAAAACGGAACTGTAAAAGTAAAAGTCCATCAGGTGGTTCATGACCTGAACGGAAAGCTTTTAGCAGATGAAACTGTTTATCATTTTTTTCATTTACAGGGCAACAAAATTCCTGAATTCGAGATAGGAGAAAAGATAAAAAATTAAACCTACTAAGGGCAATTTAATCATCATCGTTATTTCTTTAGATTGGCTTCCGTGCTGAACCAACGTATTTCAAATGCTCGACCTACCGCCACACTCTGAACGTTTTTTCACTAATTAATAAAAAACTCAAAAGGCAATCTTGCCTGCGCCGAATTGGTCATTTGCTTTATACGCAGCATCTCATTGTAAATTTTAAATTGCTCCTCTCCCAGTTCTTTTTTTATCATTTCTGTTTTTAACGTGTTGTCCTTTGTACCACCAAATAACCTCTCAAAAAGATTTTGAACCTCGGGGTATTCACGTAAACGATAATCTTTAAGTTTTGCCAGTCTTGCCGCACAATCAACAGCATCCTGCAATCCACCGAACTTATCAACCAAACCAATACCAACTGCCCTGTTACCACTCCACACCCTGCCCTGCGCTATGCTATCAATAAATTCTACGGACTTTTTTCTCCCGTCCGCAACCCGCTGTTTGAAGCTGAGATATATCTCATCAATGGTTTGCTGAACAAACTTCTTTTCGTTCTCATTCATTGGCCTGTAAACAGCGCCAAGATCAGCATAAGGTCCGGTCTTGACTCCATCAAAGGT
>JAICGN010000026.1 GCA_025923075.1 Chitinophagaceae bacterium | reverse complement strand
GCAGATGGTCTTGTTGGAATGTAAAAATGAAGATGAATAAGTGATTACCATAAATACGAATTATTGTTTGTCCTTTATCCGTTGAAACCGAAGCACAATCAAAAGTTGTTCCGAGCTGTTGGAGGCTAAGCAGAACGTCCTCTCATTTCTACATTCTTTATTAAGTCGAAAAAGCAAACAGTACCGAAAACTCTGTTCATCCTAACCCCAATTATTATTGCAATTTCCTATTGGTAATACGCCGACTGACGCTCCTTTTTGTCCTGTCAAACTCCTGTTTTGTATAACGTTTTTCGTTCCGCTTCCGCTGCTTTCTATGTTTGTCCTGAAAAACAATTTTCCAACTGTTACATCAAAAAACTATAACCATGCGCACAATGTTATTACTCCTGCTGACTGCAAGCACGTTTTTCACACAGGCACAAAAAGTAACTGGCATAGCAAAAGACGAGAATGGCTCTCCCCTCGTCGGCACTACTGTCAGCCTGCACAGAGCTGTTGACTCAGTGGTTATCAAGCTGGCGGTTTCAAAAGAAAATGGTGGTTATGCCTTTTCCGGGATAAGCGAAGGAAACTACAAAGTGAGTGCAAGCAACGTAGGCTATAAAACTGTTTTTTCTGCAGTCTTCTCGGTTGGCGCGTCTGAGGTGATAGTACCAGAATTAATATTGAGTAAGCTTGCAACTGCATTGAGCAATGTAACGGTTACGGCTACAAAACCTATGGTCGAAGTAAAAGCTGATAGAACCATCCTGAATGTAGAAGGCACGATCAATGCAACCGGATCGAATGCCCTGGAACTTTTGCGGAAATCGCCAGGTGTGTCCTTGGATAAGGATGAGAACATCAGCCTTGCCGGAAAAAATGGAGTGCAGGTTTATATTGACGGCAGAGTCACACCTTTATCGGGCACCGACCTGGCCATCTACCTGCGAACCCTGCAATCTTCCCAGATCGAAGCGATCGAATTGATCACTAATCCATCAGCGAAATATGATGCAGCAGGTAATGCAGGTATCATCAATATCCGGTTAAAAAAGAATAAATCATTCGGCACAAACGGTTCAGTGAATGCAGGATGGAATATTGGTACATATGCTAAATACAATGGAGGTGGCTCGCTCAACTACCGGAATAAAAAAATCAACATCTTCAGCAACTATAGTTTCAATTACGGGCCTAACCAACAATCATTGAACATCAATCGTACCGTACTTGACAGTCTTTTCGACCAGCATGGAACAATTCGCATGGTTGGTAATGCAAATAATTTTAAAGTGGGAGCAGACTATTTTCTCGATAAAAAAAATACGTTAGGTATTATTGTAAATGGCACACTTTCAGACCCAACCATGACCAATTACAGCCATACAGTTATTTCCAACACCACCACCAATACTGTGGATCGTATTTTAATAGCTGACAATAGCAGTACGCTTAAGCGACATAATACAAATGTAAATCTCAACTACAGTTATAACGATCCTAGAGGAACCAGCCTAATCGTAAACGCAGATCATGGTTTTTATAAGATGGGTAATGACCAGTACCAGCCGAATCATTACTATGATCCTTCAGGACAACTACTGTTGGGCAGCACTATTTATCACATGCTTTCTCCTGCTGAGATCAACATTAACTCGATCAAGGCCGACTACGAAAGGAATTTTATAAAAGGAAAATTAAGCTTCGGTGCAAAATCGGCTTTTGTAAAAACTGATAATAATTTTCAGCGCTATAATGTTGAAGGTTCCAATGAAGAGTTAGATAAAGACCGCAGCAATCATTTTGTATATAAAGAAAATATCAATGCTGGCTATGTCAATTATAACCGACAATACAAAAAGTTCATGATCCAGGTGGGCCTGCGTTTGGAAAATACAGTTTCAGAAGGCGTATCGAACGGATCAAAATACAACGGAACTGACTACTCCCCCAGCAGTTCTTCATTCAAGAGAACGTACACAGATCTGTTTCCCAGTGCAGCCATTACTTTCAACAAAAATCCAATGAAGCAGTGGAGTTTAACCTACAGCCGCCGTATTGACCGTCCTGCATACCAGGATCTGAATCCATTTGAATTCAAACTGGATGAATATACTTTCCAGAAAGGGAATATCAATCTCCGGCCGCAATACACAAACAGTTTCGGAATCACACATACCTATAAATACAAGTTGAATATTAATCTTAACTATAGCCATGTAACAGACATGTTCACTCAACTAATAGATACTGCTGAAAAATCAAAAGCGTTCATATCAAAGAAAAACCTCGCAACGCAGGATATCGCAAGTCTTACTATCAGTTATCCCTTCCAGCATAAATCGTATAGTTTGTTTACAAACATGAGCACCAATTATTCAAAATACCAGGCTGATTTTGGTGAGGGACGCAAAGTAGATCTGGATGCATTTGGTTTCAATTTCTTTGCACAGAACAGTTTGAAATTTGCAAAATCCTGGACAGCTGAATTGAGCGGCTTTTTTAACGCGCCTACTATTTACCAGGGAAGTTTTAAAGGAAAATCTTTATACAGTATTGATGCAGGTCTGCAAAAACAAATCCTGAAAGGCAAGGCTACGATTAAAACATCAGTGAGTGATATATTTCACACATTGAGATTCAGGGCCGTCTCAGATTTTGCAGGGCAGACAACAAGGTTTAGTTCCCGCTGGGAAAGCCGTCAGTTCAAACTGAGCATCAATTTCAGGTTTGGAAATAATGGCGTAAAACCTGCAAGGCAACGCTCAGGTGGTGCGGAAGACGAATTAAAAAGAACACAGCAAAGCGGTGGAATGGGAATAGGAAATAATTAAGATGGGTGAAGTATAGCCATGGGAAATTAGAAAATTGTCTGAACTTGATCAGGCTTTTCTAATTTCCCTTTTATATGTTTTTGCGGTGGTAAATACTGATTTTATATATTCACATACGAAACATGAGATTTAAAACACGATTCAGCTTTTGGAATGTCTTCTTTGTAGTCCTGGCATTCTTCATCCTGATTGGATGTCTTGTCTTTATTAGTTATGCGTTATACCCGAATGAAGCGGCGAAGAGAGAGATCAGTTCGCATCCTGTTCATACTTATGCCCTCAGGTATGGTTTGTTTTTTCTATTCATGGTCCTGTTCTTTTATTTTACCACAAATTATTATTACAATTTTTTTGCAGAAAAGAAAAAATTCATTTCCTTTCTTAAGATCTCGTTGATGATCATCCTGATCGCCTTTGGTTATCATACACTTCTTTTCTATTTCGTTCCGCAGGCAATGCAATACAGGCCACCTTCATTGCTGCTTATGGGTTTTTCGATGGTGGTAAACATGACCATATATTTTTGCATCAGCTTTGTTGTTGCCTATATCACGAACTTACGGGAAGGACAAAAACAACGAAAGGTACTTGAAGCGCAAAAGATGCAGCTTGAAAAAGAAAAGTCCGAGGCAAATCTTAATTTTTTAAAAGCACAGATCAATCCGCATTTCTTACATAACACACTTAATTTCTTATACGCAAAATCACTTCCCTACTCGCCTGAATTATCAGAAGGTATCCTTACCTTAAGTGATATCATGCGTTATGCCCTGAGTGAAGGAAATGCCCGTGATGGTAAAGCTCCGTTGAAAGACGAGATCGAGCATGTACGAAATGTAATCAAAATAAACCAGCTCCGATACAGCAATAACCTGAATGTAAATTTCGACGTTACAGGTTCTGTAGATGGAGCACTTATCATTCCCTTTGTACTGATCACTCTTGTTGAAAATGCCTTTAAGCACGGCGATCTGAAAAAACAGGAATCACCTATCGATATCAGCCTGGATATTGACAGGAACAAACTTTATTTTTATTGCCGGAATAAAAAGAAATCAGGACCCAAGGAATTATCAACAGGTGTTGGGCTGGACAATATCAGGAAACGGCTGGATTTAGCTTATGGTGACAAATACAAATTCGCCGTAAAAGATGAGGCTGAGTTTTATACTATTGAATTAACCATTGACCAGTTATGATCAAATGTATCATTGTTGATGATGAGCCGCATGCTATTGAAGTGCTCGATCATTATGTAAAGCAAACCCCACATCTGCATCTTGTAGCAAGTTTCACAAACCCAATCGAGGCGCTGCAGCTGTTGGGCGGCCAAAGGATCGATCTTGTTTTCCTCGATATACAAATGCCTGAAATCTCAGGCATCGACTTTATTAAAGCGATCCAGGGCAAAAGCAAGGTGATATTGACAACTGCTTACAGCGAATTTGCATTGGAAGGATATGATTTGTATGTGGTGGATTATCTACTGAAACCAATCAGGCTACCGCGATTTTTAGCAGCAGTACAAAAAGCAGTCGAGCAGATCCATGCACTAAATGATATTGCTTCACAGCCGGAAATAGGAGAAGACGATTATATTTTTGTAAAAACAGAATCAAAAGGAAAACTTCTTAAGATCAACCTGGCCGATATTGATTTTATTGAAAGCATGAAAAATTATGTGGCCATTCACCGTGGCGGACAAAAAACACTTGTCTATACAACCATGAAAGACCTGGAAGAACGGTTACCAAAAAAACTTTTCATCAGGGTACACAAATCTTTTATGATTCCTGTTTCCCGTATCACGGGCATCGAAGGAAACTTGGTACGATTAAAAAATGTATCTGCAGAAATACTGATCGGAGAAAATTATAAAGCTGAGCTGATGGAGATCATCAAGGGAAAGATGATCCACTAAAATAACGCTTACCGGAAAACCTACCTACCCGATTGCTTTCGATATCCCGGGAGAATCATCACAATATCCTATACTTTTTATATTCTTTATTGATATGAAGAAAAGGAACATTTACTACAACAAGGGGAAAAATAGTCACTGCCGGATTATCCTGACTGGATTATAAGTTCTATGTTTAAAAAAATAAACGGAAATGAGTAAAGCCGGCCAGCTGGTATCTCAACTTTTTTCTATCCGCAACAGCTATGGAAAGAAATTCTCGTCTCAAAAGCTTGATTTGCTGAAAGCGGTAAGCAACGAAAAGCTGACGAGCAAAAAAGACGTTCAGCTTTTTCATGCAGTCCTGCTTTTTCTTATTGCATATCCCGATGATCGGTCTGTTTACACACTGTCATCAAATTTGTTGCGGCACCTCCATTCGTATATTCAAACCCATAAGAAACTAAGGGATAGGCTATACAATTCAGGGATCACCAATACGCAGCTGTGCGCTGCCTTTAGCTTTGAAATGGTAAAATGGCTGAGGTCAAACTATAAAAAAAACATTCGCATCAGGTCCTTTGAAGCAGGCGACGCGCAGATCCAATCGGTACTTTCAGTGGTAATGCCGAAGGTGGAATCAGAAATTATGCAGGATGGTAACGCGGAGTGGAGATCATGGCTGAAACAATCAATGAAAAAAGAAGAAGATTTACTGGACCGGTTAATTGCAGTTTTTGATGAAACAGACGTTCGCCCTGAAGTAAAAGATGAGCTTTGGTCAGCCATCGGAATAAATATTGAAATTGATTTTACCGCACCTGATAGCCTGCCCGATTCTCTATTCATTCCCTACTATCACCGTTCGCTTTTTAAAAGAAAAAACACTCCGTCTTTTAACAGTATAAATCCTCCCAGAGTTCGTCTTGATAAAGAAGGATCAGCGGGAATGATTGATTGCAGCAGGATGATCCTTGTACGACACTTGCGTGAAATTGACCCTATCACATTTACAGCACCAGAACTTGTCAGTTATTACCGGTTGCCTCGCGGATTTTCAATTGCACTGATGGGGATGGTGCCGGTAAGAAGACATCCGATCGACAGCTATATGGGATACACAGTCTTTAAAAATGGTCTGCCGGTGGCTTATGCGGGATCATGGATATTATTTGATAGTGCGCGTATCGGTCTTAATATTTTCCCGGCCTACCGTGGTGGTGAGTCACAATATATTCTTGAACAGGTATTAAAGATCCACCAGCACGTCTACAGGTTAAAGCGGTTCACCATCGATCCCTACCAGATCGGAAAGGATAACAGCGACGGCATTCATTCGGGTGCTTTCTGGATATATTACCGTGCGGGATTTCGTCCTCTACGCGAGGAACAAAAGAAAATTGCTGAAGCCGAGGCGAAGAAAATAAGATCAGTAAAGGGCCACCGCACACCGCCAACCGTTTTAAAAACACTGGCTGAATCCAGACTTGAGTTAATACTTAATAAGAAGGCGGTACGATTTGACGTTACCGATCTTAGCCGGGCTTACGCAGGCATTTTAAAAAATCAGTACAATACTAAACGCAAACCGGCAGAGGAACTTGCAACAAAAAAACTGGCTGGGCTTTTACAAATAAATTACCCTAAAGACAATCTTCAGTATGTTCTGAAGAACTGGAGCATTCTCTTGGTCAAAAATGAAAAAGAATTGCGCAGAAACAGGGCGTTAAAAAAAATTCTAAAAAAACTATTCGAATTAAAAGCAACCGGTTCGGAAGAAGAATATATCTACGGGCTGCAACGTTCACACGCTTTAAAGAAAATGATGGAGAAGGTGCTGGAGAATAGTATTCGTTGAGCAATTATTCAGATTTAGGTACTGAAGGCAGAGGCCTATCGGCGCGAGGCTTATCAGGCATAGCGATTTCATGATTTTATAGACGTTTCTGTACTTTTTTATTATGAGATTAATTTTTCTCCTGTTTTAACAGGATTTATTTTATTCGTTTTAGCAATAGGTGTAAATTCAGTGTGCCTTTTATCTGTTAACCAAACCCACCTATTATGAAACTGATTTCTACACTTGTGCTGGGTTTTTTATTTTTCTCCGCCAGCTCACAGCAATTAAAATTAATCAGCAATTACAGCCTCGGAATACCCATGCAGGATATGGGTAAGAACATTCAACCGGCTCATAGCTTCCAGGCAGGACTATTGTATCAATTGCCGGGGGATCTAAAACGGTTATCTGTAGGGCTTGAACTTGGCCTGGGCATGTATGCTGATGAAAGGATAGATCAAACTTTTCAGTTTGATAGTAATAATTCAACAGTTTTACCTGTTGATTACAGCAGCAATGTATTTAACGCTAACATCCAGCTAAGATTAAACCTGCTAAGCGATAAGAAATTTATCATCCCGTATGTCAATGCTAAAGGAGGTTTATATAATTTCTTTAGTATGGTATACATTGGTGATCCGAACGATAATGGCGGCTGCCATGCTCTTGAACAAGAAAATCTAATGGACGATCATACTATGTATTGGAGTGCAGGCGGTGGGTTACAGATTGACCCGTCGGTCTTTTCAAAACAAAAACAGAGGGGCAGAGTCATGATTGATATCAGCGCGAATACTGTTCAGGGTGGCACGATCAGTTATATTAACACTAAACATCTTATGGATGCGCAGGATATCAGTGCTTCATCAGAAAAACCATTGAATGTACAATTTATCAATGCCAGCACTCAGTCGATACATGAACATACAGTAGCGCAGGTTTATACTTCACCGCTCAGAATGCTGGAGTTCAGGGCAGGTATCACGGTTAAGCTTAGTGATAAATAAGATTGAATACGAGGTCTGTTCATGAATAATTTGCCAGTCTATCCAAAACTCGGGCCGAAGGAATAGTTTTATTATTTCTTATTAAGTTGAGGAACCGGGAAACTACATACAATTTATTTTCAAGTTGGCTCTTGTTGAGAAACACTTAATTTAATAATAAAAAATGAGTAGCACTTCAACAGCCGGATCGAACGTCAAACAAGCCGTTCCATTTTTCATGGTTAAAAACATCGATTCATCTATAAATTTCTATGTTAACGGTCTTGGATTTTCAATGAGGGAGAGTTGGGTCGTCCAGGGAAAATTAAAATGGTGCTGGCTTGTAATAGATAGTGCAGCCTTAATGCTACAGGAATTCAATAAGGAAACCGGCGATGCGAATGTTCCCCAACGAAAGGCTGGCGACGGTGTAGAAATATTTTTTATTTGTGAAGATGCGTTAGCTTTTTATGAACAAATAAAGTTGAATGGCATATTGGCTGCAGAGCCTTTTGTTGGAAACAATATGTGGGTTGTCAGTTTAAAAGATCCGGACGGGTATAAAATTTCATTTGAAAGCTTTACCGATGTCCCGGAAGAAACGAAATATTCTAAGTGGAAAAATACTAGACAGCATTTGTAAATTGATGCGTTTATGCTTTGAGTAACTCAGCTGACCGATTAATTGTGCTGTCAAATTCATGATCTTCGTTATTTCTGTTTGGAGTCTGCCCTTTTAATTCGCTTATGTTGCGGTTTCATCCGGGCAAAGTCCCGGAACGACGCAATTATGGCATTCGTTATGCATATAAATTCACATTAAAATTTTCTACACAAAACCACGGCACATGAAAAAGTATATTACTGTCAGTTGTTTAATAGCCATTTGTTCTTTCTTTACCGACTGTGCAAGAAACCCGGTAACCGGGCGCAAACAAGTTGTGCTCATGTCCGAAGAACAGGAGCTGGCAATGGGAAAGGAAGCCGATCCACAGATCATGGCACAGTTTGGACTCTATGGGGATACAGCTATCCAAAACTTTATTAATTCAAAGGGGAAACAAATGGCGGGGATTTCGCATCGGCCCAAGCTTGATCATTCCTTTAGGGTGCTTAATTCTGAAGTGGTCAATGCGTTTGCAGTGCCTGGCGGATATGTATATTTTACACGCGGCATCATGGCACATTTCAATAGTGAGGCAGATTTTGCCGGAGTCTTGGGTCATGAGATCGGGCATGTTGCTCACCGGCACTCGGTTGCTCAGCAACGCAACGCCGTTTTTGCACAGTTGGGTATTATTGCAGGTATTATTATCAATCCGGATCTTGCCCAGTTTGCCGATGTGGCGTCAAGTGGGCTTCAATTATTACTTCTGAAATACAGCCGGGATGCTGAACGGGAAGCGGATGAGCTGGGTGTGGAATATTCTACGAAGATTGGTTATGATGCCCGGCAAATGGCATTATTCTTTAAAACACTTGAAAGACAATCAGCCGGATCTGAGGGTGCAGAATTACCTGAATTCTTATCGACTCATCCAAACCCGGCTGACCGATATGTTACCGTAAATAAGTTAGCAGACGACTGGAAGAGAAAACTCAATCTTGACGCTCCTGTAGTGAACCGAAATTCGTATTTAAGACGAATAGAGGGATTGGTTTATGGTGAAGATCCCCGTGAAGGCTATCGAGAAAGTAATATGTTTTATCACCCGGTTTTAAAATTCCAGTTCCCAATACCTGCAAATTGGAATTATCAGAATACACCTCAGCGGGTGCAGATGGCATCGAAAGATGGTAAGGCATTGATGATGTTGATGCTTGCACAGGGGAACTCACTGCAGGAAGCCGCTAATGCAATAATCCAGCAGTATAAACTTACCACTGTGGAATCAAGGAATATTACCGTAAATGATTTACCAGCCATTTATCTTCTTGCAGATCAACAACCACAGCAACAAGGTCAGCCAGCCCTGCGCACG
Source organism: Chitinophagaceae bacterium (assembly GCA_025923075.1). Taxonomy (GTDB): domain Bacteria; phylum Bacteroidota; class Bacteroidia; order Chitinophagales; family Chitinophagaceae; genus VBAS01. Next base: position 37,722 of record JAICGN010000026.1, on the reverse strand, counting down.
CAATCATATATTATTCAATACGACGGCCATATTTATCACCTGATCGGTGTATCTACAATTACTGATTATAATAATTATAGCGCCAGTTTTAATAACACCATGCGAGCTTTCCGTCCGCTCACAGATCCGGTCAAACTAAATAAAAAGCCACAACGTATCCGGATCAGAACTGTTGGGTCATCTGTAACACTATCGCAATTCCTTGCGCAACATAATGTGCCGGGTGCCCGGTTGGAAGAGCATGCAATATTAAATGGAATGCAATTGACAGATAACCTGGCGCAGGGCACGTTGATAAAGATCATTGCAGAGTAGCGGTGGTTGTGATTGGCGCTTAAACGATCACCTATCATTGGGTATTTCCCTTGTTCCAAAATGTTTTCACTTCAGCTCAAGCAAGAAGCCTGGCACGACTCCATAAAAGAGAGATAAACAATTTTATGGCTATTAAATCAAAAAAAATTAAATTGAACCAGCAACCATCCTGCATACCGTAGACCGGTAACATCCAGGATTTTTTTTTCACCTAAAAACTAACATTATGAGAAAAATTTTTGTAGCCGTTCTGGCGGTTTCTTTTCTTTCATGCAATGACAGTACTTCGAAAACAGCGGGCGCAAGTGCAGAAAACACCGATCTGAAGGCAAATACTCCGGTTAACATGCACGGGTTCACCCCGGCTTATTCGGCTTCCTTTGTTATGGATTCTGCAAAGAATTCTGAAACCGTCCTTGCGCTATGGAAAGACTGGAAAGATGGCGATCTTTCCCAGAGCCGGTCGTATTTTGCGGACACCGTTGCTTTTTTTATGGCTGACGGAACAAGCATGACTGGTCCGACAGATACTATCATGAAGAATATGCAGAATTACCGGAACTCTTTTAAGAGTATGGGAGTAATTGTCGATGCCATATTTGCCACGAAAAGTACTGACAAAGATGAAAACTGGGTAGCTGTGTGGGGAGTTGAAATGCCGACTGACATGAATGGAAAAACAGATACGGTAAGTCTGCAGGAAACATGGCGGTTTAATAAAGCAGGAAAGGTTGACCTGATGTTCCAGGCCACCCGCAAGGGAATGCTGCCCCCACCTCCAACAAAATAGTCGTCTGTCAATAAAATAGTGGTTTGTCTATCAGGAAACCGGTTGTTGATTATAACCGGTTTTCTTATGTGATAGTGAATGAGAGTGATCGTAACACGATCCTGATCTTCCGTGACAACCTACGCATTACGTCTCAAGATGTTATTACATTCTTTGGTGATTTGAACGAGGGCACACCGGGCAGTGACAAAATCCTTTACAATAGTTTTTAGTATTTTTGATTACTCCCATTCTCACTCCAAGTCTATTTTTTATGATAAGAAAAGAAAGAGCTGAGTTTCTCGATAATGTCCTTAAGCTTTTTCATGAAAAGAGAACAATTAGAAGAAAGGAACTGGAAATAAAATATAAAGAAGACAGCTATATTCTTCGTCAAACTGAAAAACATCTAAAAATTCTGGAAGCTGACGGGATGATCAGTGACAATGGACTCGATGAATATCATTTGCAGCCGGAAGGTCTAAGGGTACTGAACGATATAGAAAACCTGGGCTATTTGGCAAGACACAGGGTGGCTGCAGCGGAAGCTGAACGAGAGGAAGAAGAAGAAGAAGAGCAGAAAGGATGTGATCCGTTTTCTTTAATCGTTGAGTTATTCTTTTTGGCGTTATTTCTTTTCAATTTGACTGGATGTATTAAATGATCTTGGGGTGTTGGTCAGCATGCTATCCCTTACAACCCGCAGGTACACTTATTTTTTACCGAGATTAAATATTCTGAATCCCAGAGATAATTGAAATACCTGGCTTTTTATCGTCTCATAGGCCGGATCATCACTGTTATCAGTTAATCCCAAATTATAACGGGCGTCAACTTTCAGTCCCAGTGGGAGATCCCATCCCAAACCCAGCCCCAGGCTGACATCAGAATTTTTAAGCTCGTCTTCTATACTATTTCCATCGAGTTCCGCCATATTTAAAAATCCAAATTGTGGCCCGGCTTGCATGTTAAAGCCACCAGCAACGTAAAGTTTCAGGATGATAGGAATATTGATGTATTTCGTATCCCAGTTTCCCAAATCCACTTTCGATCCCTGTTGAGAAAAAATGATCTCGGGCTGAAGACCGAGTTTACCAAATTTGAAAAGAGAGTAAGCCCCAAAATGATATCCTGTCTTATTTGATGTTTTGAAATCAGGAATTTCCAATTCTGAAAAGTTCACGCCTCCTTTGATACCGATATCAATTCGTTGTCCAAATGAAATATAATTGATCGCAACAATACCAATAAGAAGAATAATTTTTTTCATCACTTTCGGTTTATGAATGATATTGGTTCACTAAAACTTCTTACGGAGCCATCTATTACACCGCGGCAAACTATAAAGCAAATCTTAAGCCTGATTGCTTTTCTCAGCTATGATTGAGAGCTCATAGCACAGTTAGTCAGACTATTATGATTGTCTGCAGCGAGGAGGTCGTCATTTAGTATTCATTTCTTGTGCGGTTGCTGGTTGCCCCCACCAACGCTCGGGCCGGAAAGTCCTAATGACTGGATCGTCTTTCCAGAAACCATATCGATATACTTAGCCAAACCAATCCCTGGCAAAAACCAGCGATCACATCACTTGTATGATGGATTCTCAAATAGATTCTGCTAAAGCCGACCAGCAACGAAAAAAGTATAAACAAGCCTGCAATACAGTATTTGTATACCGGTCTTATACTTGATCCTGATAGTAAGTAAGCCAGTAACCCATAGAAAATAAACCCCAGACTTGCATGCCCGCTTGGATAACTATAGTTTTTCAACGGCTCGATCAAAGGGTCCAATGGTCTTACACGTTGAAATATATTTTTAAAAAAAGCGGTAAGAAGAAAGCTGCTAATTGCAATAGCCGCGACATGTATCGCAAATAAATTATTCCTTTTTACAAGCCAATACCATAACACCAGAAGTATATAAGCCACCGTTAGAAATTTTGCTGAGGCAAAAAAAGTGATCGTTCTCATGATTCTGGTAAGCTGATCATTTTGTATATTCTTAGCTATAAATTCAGATGTTGTTCTATCCAGCACATCGTCCTGCTCGCCGAATAGTTCATGAACGATTACACCGCATAAATAGCCGACAGCAAGGAAAAGAATTAACAATACTAACAGTTTCAAGGGTAATTTTCTTAAATATTGCGCGTCTTTATTTCTCATTTCGATAATCCTGACGGAGAGATTACATCATCAACTTTTTTAATCTCACTAGTTGTCAACAACCCTCATGCCATATCGGCTCTAAAATAAGTGTAACCGTGATGAACCTGGACTAAATATTGCCGCTAAATAGAACGGCTATAACCCGTAAGATGATACCCGTAGCAATTGCTGAAATGTCGCCCGCATCATGACAGGAGATCAGACAATTGAAGCGATAAAGATATTACAGGACATCTCACATCGCACCGGAAGGTACCCTATTAGAAAAAAGAATTGGTTCCGGCTATTGAATATTACAAAGACATTTCCGAGCAAACAGAAGCCGGTTTTTGAATGAATACAAAGCTGTTGTCATTAAACAACGAGACAAACTTATGATCCAGGTTATGATCCTCAGTCGCAAATTTGGCACAACAATTCTCTAATTTTATTATTCTCTTTAAATTTGAAGAACTGGAATACTACTGCAGCAGTGCCACATACCGCTTGATAGCTTATTCGTTGCACTTGATGCGGTTTGCACCCACCAGGTTATAACAGGAAAGTAGACAATAGTAGTTGTTATTACGGGCATAATTTATGATGCGTCATGGTCAGATATTTTGTAACACAAAAATTCTACTTATGGATGACATAAAAATGGATGGGAAAAAGCGGGCACCTGCCTGGTTTTGGATCGCATTAGCTTTAATTGTTGTTGCATCAATAATAGCGTATATAATTTTTCAAAACGATAACAGAACGGACCAGGTAAATACAGAAAGGCAAACCACTTTCCTTCAAGCCGCGAATAGAAAACTATAAGCAAGATCCAATAATAGCCAGCTCCTTTGGAACTGACGCTTAGGCACAGACTAAGCTAACGATTCAACATCCGTTTTCCTGTATATCGATTATACGAAAGAAACACCACAGCCAACGCAAATATGCGACTCCGTGTGGACATATTTCTTCTATTGCAGATTATTAGGAGCACCCTGCAGTGACTGAAATTTACTTTGGCAGTCTTTTGCCATACCACGTTATTTGTCCGCGATGATTGGCAAAATGTTCTACCACATGAAACCATTTACAGTAGTTATTCCAATCCCAGTCCTTTGTTTCACCGGAAAGCAACCAGTTATCATCCTTTTTTTTCATTTCCATTTTTGTCTTGGCCCTCACAGCATTTATCGCTTCCACATAATACTCATGTTTATTGCCTTTGATCTTTGTCTGTGCATCGGGGCCTAATTCCATAGCCACATTCCACTTGTCCTTATTTTCTTTTGAAAAATTGTTCAGGCTATTAAAAGTTATATCCTGGTAGATAACTTCTGTAGCCGCCACATGGAGCATCAAGGCCCCAATCGAATTGGAATCCTTATCGTGCAGATGATCGAGTTGCGCTACCGTTAAGTTTTTAGTGGCCCTGATCACGGAATCACTGATCCAGTCAAGCATTGAGATCAGGGTACCGATCTGAGGCGTATAACCTGGCATCGGCCCAATATGGTTGATATTGCCATCTACTGTTTGAGCAGGACTGGGTATGCTTTGTCCGGGCAAAAATAAGCTGCCTGCAAAAGCCGAAAGGCCAACCATACCCATAAAATTGCGGCGATTTAGATTTTCATTGCTCATTGTTGATATTTTAGGATCAAAATAATTGTTTTGAGATAACTGAAGCATGTGATCTAATTATATTCTCACATTTAAAGGTAAAATAATTTGAACCCCGACGGCTATGATTTGTTTATTTCAATAAGTACCTCGTAATATTGCCAGCGAACGTGGCCTCCCAACATTAAAAACAATTTGGGGACAAAGCGAGGGTTGAGATAGTCACAAACTTACCAAAACAATCCTATATTTTTTTATATTCTTTCTTGACACATTACTGTAACTTTCTCTTAAACAACCGGAATAAAGATTAAATATGAAGGTTACTACCAGTACTGTTTCGGATATTTTATCACATTTGCGGCTTAATTTTCTTAGCGACAATTCTTTGCGTAAATACAAAGAAGAACCTTTTCGTTCGGAACTCTTCAGCTCCGATCAAATGTATCGTCATGGAAAAGTATTGGCGAAGTCTCATAAACTTCAAACAGGCTATTCTTTTGACAAACTTTTGAAGAGACTGGAGGACAACGAAAGAACATTATTGGAAGTACGCAACCTCCTTGTTGAAAGTTTAAGAGCTGACAAGACAATTACCCCGGCATCAGAATGGCTGCTGGATAATTTTTACCTCGTAGAAGAACAGGTTGTCATTGCCAGAAAACATTTACCGAAAGGATACAGTGAAGCACTGCCTTACCTCGCCGAAGGTATGTCCGCCGGTATGCCCCGGGTGTATGATATTGTCTTGGAAATTATTGCACATAGTGATGGACGTGTCGATGTCAACAGCTTAACCAGTTTCATTGTAAGCTATCAGTCTGAAACGACCCTTACACTTGGAGAATTATGGGCGATTCCTATTATGCTTCGCCTTGCTGTTCTTGAGAATCTCAGAAGGATCGCCGGTAAGATCGCACTCGATGTTATCGATCATAATCTTGCTGATCACTGGGCAGATAAAATGATCGCGACCGTAAAAGAAAAACCGGGAGATCTGATCCTCGTCATTGCAGATATGGCCCGCTCAAAACCGGTATTGGACAGTCACTTTGTTGCCACATTTACACGAAAGCTACAGGGAATCGGACCTTCCCTTGCCCTACCACTTAACTGGATCGAACAGCAATTGGCTGCATCAGAAACCACCAGTAATGATCTTGTGCTGCAGGAAAATCAGAGACAGGCGATCGACCAGGTATCCGTGCGCAACAGCATTGGCACACTTCGCTTTATTGGCGCTACTGACTGGCGTGAATTTGTTGAAACACTCAGCAGTGTGGAGCAGATCTTACGACAGGACAAAACCGGAACATATCCATTAATGGATTTTGCGACAAGGGATAGCTACCGGCACGTGGTAGAAAGAATTTCAAAATCATCAGATCTTTCTGAAACTGAAGTAGCGCAAAAAGCAATTGAATTAACGCAGCAAACTAAAATAGCCGACCTCAGCTCGAAAAGAAAACAGCATGTTGGCTACTATTTAATTGATAAAGGATTGGAAGAAACTGAGCGTGCCTGTGGCATGCATTATACGTTACGTCTTAAGATCAACCGGGTCGCTGCGAAAATGCCGGTTTTCCTATATATTTTCTCTATTTTTTTCCTTGCCTCTCTACTTGCTGCCAGATTATCTTATATAGCTTATAATCGGGATCATCATAGCTGGCAAATTTTAGCCGTTGTTGGATTACTTTCATTTTTGGGCAGTCTTCAACTGGCAGTGTCATTTGTTAACTGGCTTTCTACTGTTTTGGTGCAACCACAAATCCTACCGCGAATGGATTATTCGAACGGTATTCCAACGGAGTGTCGTAGCCTGGTTGTTGTTCCCACCATGCTTACAAGTGAAGCGTATATAGAAGAGCTGATTGAAGGGCTGGAGATACGGTATCTTGCTAACAGGGAAGAGAACCTGCATTTTGGCCTGCTGACAGATTTTATGGATGCGGACGTTGCGACTATGCCTGAGGATGATCAATTATTGGCATTGGCGAAAAAGAGAATTGAAGAATTAAATGAAAAGTATACGAGCCCGGAATCGAATACATTTTATCTCTTTCATCGTCCCAGGATCTGGAACCGACGTGAAAAGAAGTGGATGGGCTATGAACGTAAAAGAGGAAAGTTATTTGCACTGAATGCTTTTTTGAGAGAACGTGGCCGAAACGATTTTTCCCTGGTTGTAGGTGACCTGGATATATTGACCAATATAAAATATGTAATAACGCTGGACTCGGACACACAGTTACCGAGAGAATCTGTTTGGAAGTTTATTGGGAACATGGCGCACCCATTGAATCATCCAGTTTATGATCCGAATAAAAAGAGAGTGACCACCGGTTATGGAATCTTACAACCCAGGGTAGAACCAAGCATTCCCAAAACTGCTGTCTCATTGTATTTACGGATGCAGGGGAATTTAGCAGGCATCGATCCTTATACAAAGGCATCATCGGATGTGTATCAGGATCTTTTTGGGGAAGGTTCATTTATTGGAAAAGGAATTTATGATGTCGATGTATTTGAACAGGTGTTGGATGGCAGGTTCCCGGAAAATCGTATACTAAGCCACGACTTGCTGGAAGGATGTTATGTACGATCCGGTCTGATAAGTGATGTTCATTTATATGAAGAAAGCCCTTCACAATATAAAACCGATGTGCAACGACATCATCGATGGATCAGAGGGGACTGGCAGGTTGGTGCATGGATGCTTCCTTTTGTACGCGATAGCAGAGGACATCTAATAAAGAACAGGTTATCCGGATTATCAAGATGGAAAATATTTGATAACCTCCGGCGTAGCGTGACGCCGGCTGTATTGACCTTGTTACTTTTGATGGGCTGGTGCGTATTGTCTCTGTCATGGTTCTGGACTTCAGTAGTTACCGTTATCGTTCTTTTACCACTAATGGCAGCCGCCACATGGCAACTGATCAACAAACCTGACGATATCACAATTACTTCTCATTTTATTGAAGTAGGAATCTCAGTCAGAAATTTTGTGACCCGGTTCGTTTTCGGTTTGGCTGTTTTGCCTTACGAGGCGTATAAAAACATTGACGCTATCGTACGCACCAATTGGCGTCTTCTCATCTCGCACAGAAAATTATTACAATGGACCCCTTCGGCAGCTGCAAACCGCTCGCGTACTAACAGTCTGCTGAATGTTTACGCAAGCATGTGGATCGCGCCGTTTTTAAGCGCGATCACCATTGGATCAATAATATACCTTAATGCGTCGGCGCTGTTTGTAGCGAGTCCGATACTATTATTGTGGTTATTTGCACCAGCGATTGCATGGCATTTGAGTAAAGAAGAACCGGAAAAAAAACCAAACCTATCTGAAAACCAGAAACTATTTCTTCATAAAACTGCACGCAAAACCTGGTCATTCTTCGAACGGTTCGTCAGTGCAGATGAAAATTGGTTGCCGCCGGATAATTTCCAGGAACAGCCAGCACCTGTCATTGCTCATCGAACCTCGCCAACCAATATAGGCCTTGCTTTATTAGCAAATCTTGCCGCTTATGATTTCGGATATATCAGCGGAAAAGAAATGGCAGAAAGATGCAACAACACGCTGAATACAATGCGGAGGATGGAACGGTATGACGGACATTTTTATAACTGGTATGATACGTTAACATTATTACCACTGCATCCAAAGTATGTGTCTACCGTGGACAGTGGTAATCTTATTGGTCACCTGCTTACTTTGCGGCAAGGACTAACCTCACAGGCGCACGAGCCTGTTTTTAAAAAAACTTTTTACGAAGGATTACTAACAACGGTAAACATCATCCAGGAAAATTTAGGCAAGCATGCTGAGAAGGACACCGAAAAAATCATAGCGTTATTGTATGCTGCACGTGCTGATAACAGTAATTCATTGAGTAATGCAAAAAAATATATTGATGCCATCAGTGTTCTTATAAATGATCTGTCGTCAACACCCGGAGACGCCGAATCAAAAAAATGGATATCAAGAGTAGCCTTTCAATTAAAAGAAATATATAATGACCTGCTTGAGCTGGTACCGTGGTTAAACTTATTACCTGTATCTGAAAATTTTGAAAGGCTGTCTGCACTGGATACTATTCCTTCCCTTCACACAATTCTTGATCATTCACAGTTTTTGGAAGCGATCAGTTATTATCAGCAAATTGATAATGCCAATGCAAACGACGAATGGTTAATTAAAATGCGTGAATGCATTTTGAAGGCACGTAAGGTAGCCACCGAAAGAATTAATTTGCTGGATCAACTGGCGCAACAATGCGAAAAGTTTAGTGATGTAGAATATGATTTTCTTTATGAGAGATCAACAAACCTTTTAAGGATCGGGTATAATGTGGATGAGCAACGAAAGGATAATAGTTATTATGACCTGTTGGCTTCCGAAGCAAGGCTAGGGATCTTTGTTGCGATCTCCCAGGGAAAACTGCCACAGGAAAGCTGGTTTGCATTAGGTAGATTATTAACTAATTCCGGGGGAGAACCGATATTGCTTTCATGGAGCGGTTCCATGTTTGAATACCTCATGCCGCAACTGGTCATGCCGTCATATGAAAACACATTGTTATATCAAACCAATATAGCATCAGTTGCCAGACAAATAGAATATGCAGAACAACGTAATGTGCCATGGGGAATGTCAGAATCGGGATATAATACAGTTGATGCCCACATGAATTATCAATACCGTGCATTTGGTGTACCGGGACTGGGATTGAAACGCGGTCTTGAAGAAGATATCGTTATTGCCCCTTATGCCTCCATGCTGGCATTAATGGTATCGCCGGTGAAAGCATGCAGCAACCTCCAACTTTTATCTAAAGAAGGTGTAGCCGGGGAATATGGTTTTTATGAGGCGATCGATTATACACCAGCTCGTGTGCCCAGAGGAGGTACGCACAGTGTTGTACGTTCTTATATGGTACACCACCAGGGCATGAGCTTTCTTTCACTGGCTCATGTGTTGCTCAATAAACCTATGCAACAAAGATTCGAATCAGAGCTTCGTTTTAATGCAACACTTTTGCTTCTTCAAGAACGTATCCCGAGAGCTACACTTTTCTACGCACATACGGCCGACATCATTGAAACAGCGATGGTGGCAACAGACGTGGAAGTCAGGAGCATCAATACACCAAATACCAGACTGCCCGAGATACAACTGCTGAGCAACGGACATTACCAGGTTATGATCACCAATTCAGGTGGCGGTTATAGCCGTTGGAGAAATATTGCAGTTACACGTTGGCGTGAAGACTCAACAAAAGATGATCTCGGAATATTTTGTTACATAAAAGATGTTAATAGCGGGAAATACTGGTCCAATACCTACCAGCCAACTTTGCAAAGTGCAAGAAATTATGAAGCCATATTTTCCCAGGGACATGTTGAATTTAAACGAAATGATTTTGGTATTGATACCAAAACAGAGATTGTTATTTCTCCTGAAGATGATACCGAATTAAGAAGGATAAAAATTACTAACAAGTCACAATCTGCCAGAGTATTAGATATTACAAGCTATGCTGAAGTGGTGATGGCCACCCAGCCTTCTGATGAAGCACATCCTGCTTTCAGCAACCTGTTTGTTCAAACACAAATACGTCGTGAACACAATACGATCTTTTGTACACGGCGCCCACGGTCAGAAGAAGAAAGACCGCCGTGGATGTTTCATTTGATGCATGTTCATGGCAGTGAGGTGGACAATGTATCCTTCGAAACCGATCGCATGCAGTTTATAGGAAGAGGCAGAACTCTCCGGCACCCAAAGGCAATGGATGATGATACCCTTTCAGGCAATGAAGGCTCAGTACTCGATCCTGTAATGGCTATCCGCTATCGCATCCTTGTTAAGGCCAATCAAACCGCGACGGTCGATCTTATCTATGGAATTGCCGATACGAAAGAAGCCTGCGAAAATCTTATGTTTAAATACCAGGACAGGTATCTAAAGAATCGTGCCTTCGAACTTTCCTGGACACACAGCCAGGTATTACTTCGCCAGATCAACGCAAGTGAATCCGATGCCCAATTGTACAATCGCCTGGCAGCTTCCATCATTTATTCCAATTCAATACTGCGTGCCGATGCAGCTGTGATCCAAAATAATTATCGCGGGCAGTCAGGTCTTTGGAGTCATTCTGTTTCCGGTGACCTGCCTATCGTATTGATGCATGCCTATGAACAGGAAAGTGTTGAATTGGTAAGGCAAATGGTAAAGGCACATGCTTATTGGAGATTAAAAGGGCTGTCCGTTGACCTTGTTATCTGGAATGAAGATCACGGTTCGTATCGCCAATTTTTACAGGAACAGATCCTCGGATTGATTACGGCAGAAGCAAACATACCGGGACAAAAAAGACCGGGTAGTATTTTTGTAAAATCTGCAGACCAACTATCTTCTGAAGACCGTTTGCTTTTTGAAAGCGTGGCTCGCATTATCATCTCTGATATCAAGGGTAGCTTACTGGAACAGGTAACTACACAAATTCCTGAAAAGCCATTACCTGCTTTGCTGCAAACAAAAACCATTTCAACCCAAATACACCCACAGGTAATTGCATCACCTAAGGATCTTATATTCTTCAATGGAACCGGGGGCTTTACGCAGAATGGAAGGGAATATAAAATCATCACCGGTAAAAATAAAGCTACACCACTACCATGGGTGAATGTACTAGCGAACCCGCAGTTTGGATCTGTCGTCTCTGAAAATGGATCTGCTTATACGTGGGCCGTCAATGCGCATGAATACCGTATCACACCCTGGAGTAATGATCCGGTTAGTGATGCCGGTGGCGAAGCTTTTTATTTGCGCGATGAAGATACCGGCAACTTCTGGTGTCCCTCACCGTATCCAAAAAAAGGAAGCGGACCTTACATTACAACACACGGATTTGGTTACAGTATTTTCGAACATCGCGAAGACGGTATTCATTCCGAAATGTCTGTGTTTGTGGATAAAGATCGTCCTGTCAAATTCATCGTGTTGAAATTAAAAAACGAATCGGGACGCGAACGTAAACTCTCGGCAATGGGATTTCTTGAGATAATCCTGGGTGATGTACGATCCAAAACTAATATACATGTGTTTTCCGAGCAAGATAAGACGACGGGCGCCTTACTGTTACGTAACCGGTACAATTCAGCTTTTGCAGAACGGGTCGCCTATTTTAAAGTGGAAGGCGGTTACAATTTTAGTTACACCGCAGACCGTTCGGAATTTATTGGAAGAAACAGGAGTCTCGATAATCCCCAGGCTTTGTATAGACAGAGGCTTTCCGGTAGAACGGGTGCGGCCATGGATCCTTGTGCGGCATTGCATGTAAAATTCGATCTGTTGAGTGGTGCTGAAAAAGAGATCATATTCCAGATTGGGAATGAAAGGAATGCACGCGAGGTAACTGCTTTGTTACAACAATTTGCAACGCGAGATTCTGTTCTCCAGTCGTTGCAGAATGTAAAAGAATACTGGCAGGAAATTGTCGACGCTGTACAGGTAACAACTCCCGATACCGCTTTGAACTTTTTAGCGAATGGATGGCTCACCTATCAAACAATTGCCTGCAGGATGTTTGCGCGCAGCGGCTTTTATCAATCCGGTGGCGCATTTGGCTTTAGAGATCAGTTGCAGGATGTGCTGGCCTTACTGCATACACAACCGTCAATGGCAAGGGAACATATACTATTAAGTGCATCACGGCAATTCATAGAAGGCGATGTGCAACATTGGTGGCACCCGCCCGAAGGCCGGGGTGTTCGAACACGATGCTCCGATGACCTGCTTTGGCTACCATTTGCCGTATCACGATATATTACCGTTACGGGTGATTCAGACATTTTGCAGGTACAGGTTGGCTTTCTTGAGAGTCGAACATTATATGAAGGCGAAGATTCACTGTATGACCTGCCTGTAACACTTAATGCTTCCGGCAATTTGTACGAACACTGCGTTCGTGCCATAAAGTATAGTCATCGTTTTGGCGAACACGGTCTGCCACTGATCGGCGCCGGCGACTGGAATGATGGAATGGATCGTGTAGGTAATAAAGGCAGAGGAGAAAGTATCTGGCTTGCATTTTTTCTTTATGATGTGCTTACCAAATTTTCAACTATTGCAACGAACAATGGAGATCTTTTGTTTGCTGACTCTTGCAAAAAAGAGGCGGCAACGCTCCAATCCAACATAGAGGGATCAGGTTGGGATGGCGGATGGTACCGTCGGGCTTACTTTGATGACGGTTCCCCCTTAGGTTCAAAAGAAAATACCGAATGTCGCATTGATGCTATTGCGCAAAGCTGGTCAGTATTATCAGGTGCCGCAAGTGATAATAGAAAGAAGATGGCAATGAATGCACTTGACAAATACCTTGTCAAAAGGGATCTGAAAATAATCCAATTACTCGATCCGCCATTTGATGCAAACGGTCCGAACCCCGGTTATATACGGGGTTATGTACCGGGAGTAAGAGAGAATGGTGGACAATACTCGCATGCTGCCATCTGGGCCCTTATGGCATTTGCGGCATTAAAAGATCGTGAAAAGGTTTGGGAATTATTTAGTATGATACAGCCTTTGCATCATGCGTCAGATCTGCAATCAATGAACGTATATAAGGCAGAACCCTATGTAATAGCTGCGGATGTTTATGCCAACGAATCGCACAGAGGAAGAGGCGGCTGGACATGGTATACGGGTTCAGCGGGATGGATGTATCAATTTATCATCGGCTCCCTGGTTGGGATCGAATTGAAAAAAGATCAATTACAATTCAACCCTTGTTTCCCTTCCGAATGGCTATCGATTAGAATACGATATCAGTATGGCAAATCGACCTACCATATTATCGTTTATCAATTAAAAGCAAACCAGGAATCCTGGTGGAAAAGTGAAGAAGGCGAAGGAAAAGGAAATACAATAGAGCTGATAGATGATGGCCTGGAACATAGATTTGAAGTGCATGCTCAATCTTTAGAATAGAAACATCATCTTGCCTCAGGAGTGGATCGCTCCCGGCCGATGCTTCTACCCTCTTCATTCTTTCATTGCTAGTTGCCGGTGCAGGATCCGGGCAGCCAAAAAATTGGATAAAAATTTGCTTTAAATTCTTATCCCCTGCTTAATAACAATTCTATGAGAAAGTTCTATCCCATTTGCCTGATCGTAATTGCAATATTTGCCACATGCACATCAGCAAAAAAATCAAGCAGCGCCCAAAACATAAGCCTCCCTTCAATAGATAGTTTTCGAACCGCAGACTTGTTTTTTTTAACAGCGGACAAACAACTTGTCTATTATCAAAATGCTGACCGCATTTTACCTACCAATAAAATTGAAGCCGGTAAAAAAAAACATGTATTGACCGAAGCGCCGACGAATCTGTCAGACCTTTCATTTTCCTTTAAGGATACAATTCGCACCATTAAAGACTTTATTAATGACACAAGGACCGTTGGAATTATTGTGTTGAAAAATGATACGATCCTGTTTGAAAAATATAACAAGATTCAACCGACGAGTAAGTGGATAAATTTTTCAGTTGCCAAATCTGTTACTTCATTACTCTACGGTGCAGCTATTCAGGATGGATATATAAAGTCGTTGGATCAAAAGGTGACCCAATTTATACCTGAATTAGCTGGCAGTGTTTACGATAGTGTGTCGTTAGAAAATCTTTTACAAATGGCTTCTGGTGTTGCCTGGAAAGAGGACCCAAGAGATCGTGAGTCAGACCTGATGAAAGTCGCAAGGCTTGAAGGAACACAAGGATGGCCAGCGATAGTGAGTTACTTATCAAAATTAAAACTGGCAGCTGCTCCGGGAACAAAATTTAATTACAATACAATAGAGACAAATCTTGCTGCACTTATTTTACAAAGAGTTGTTGGGAAAACCCTTTCAGAGTATTTATCTGAAAAGATCTGGAAACCTTTTGGAATGCATTCAGATGCCAACTGGGTTAAAAGCCGCAGCCTTGGTATTGAGCTTGGTGGTTGTTGTATTAGTGCGACTTTACGGGATTATGCTTTGCTGGGATTGTTTGCAATGAATAACGGCATTGATCTGAGTGGCAAACAAGTTTTAGATCCCGGCTGGATGAAACGAGCCACTACAGCAGCAAGATCAAACCCTGGTTATGGTTATTATTGGTGGCTTGGATCATCCCCTCGTTACTTTGCATCTGGTTCATTTGGCCAACAGATCGAGATCGACCCTTCAAAAAAAATAGTCATTGCCGTTCAAAGTCACTGGCCCACGGCCTACAGTAGTTATTATGTTGGCTATATTGATGCAATGATTGGCGCAATGATGAGTAAATTTTAAAAGATAATGAATCCCTTTATTTTTATCCAGGATTTTTATAGATCATAAGGCATAGATCGCTTTGCATCGCGGAAACACTAAGTACAAAACGCACACAGCAATTTTTGCAAAGGCCATTCTAATTTTTCTATTTCTCAAGAAATCCCCAATGGAAATAAATTCGGGTTTTCTGCGTTTAATAGCACATCACAACATCCTTAAATGAAAAACCGTTGGCTGTCAATTCCAGGCAATTTTTATTTCTTTCTTCTACTGAATGCCTGCTTAGTATTTTCCTTTGGATGTCACCTGGATGATAAAACCAAAGCGGTGGCTAAACTACAGGTTCAGACAGCCGTTTCAAAAAGTCCCGCTCCCGTTTTAGCTGATGCTGCAACCATATTAGCGAAGCCTGAGGTTCCCATTCTTTGTTATCATCAGCTGCGTGATTTTCGACCGTCCGATTCAAAGACTGCAAGAGATTATATTGTGCCAGGCGCTAATTTCCGGGACCAGATAAAATTATTAGCAGATAGTGGTTATCATTCTATTCTTCCTGATCAGCTTCATGATTATCTCCTTTATGACAGTCCCTTGCCTGCAAAGCCAGTTATGATCACCTTTGATGATACCCGTCTTGACCACCATACGGTAGCACTGGCTGAATTGAACAAGTATGGATTTAAAGGAGTATTTTTTATTATGACCGTATCGTTGAACCGGCCCGGGTATATGACGAAGGAACAGGTGAAACAGCTTGCGGATGAAGGACACGCCATCGGCCTGCATACATGGAACCACAAGAATGTAAAAACGTTTACAGAGGAGGATTGGTCTATACAAGTGACGAAACCAAGGGATCAATTAAAAGCGATCACGGGAAAGCCTATTGAGTACTTCGCGTACCCTTTTGGGCTTTGGGATAAGCCGGGACTTGAGAAGATCAAGTTGCATGGATTCAAAGCCGCATTCCAGTTATCTGCCCGCCGCGATGAAAATTTTCCTTTATTTACGATACGTCGCATGATCGTTCCTGGTGAATGGAAGTTGCTAACTATGCGACAACGCTTGAACAACAGTTTTTAATCCCCTGTTCCGCCCAATCTATATTTTTGCTCTTTACGTAACCATGGGTTTTTCGCAGAGCGAATCGATAAACAGTACACAATCGCCATAAGACCCTGTGTATAATTTGCTTTCTCTTGTCACGCCGTCTGCCCCATCATTTATTTATGTTCAGCGTTCTCATTCTTGTTTTTCAGAGTAGGGATCCATTTTCTTTGTTTCATCAGTAAAGTCGTTTTCCAGACCCCTGATCTTTACCCACAATGAAAGCAAAATGATAATTGCTACGCTTCCTACTAACACTAAAATGTGATCTGTGGTCATAATTCTTAAATTTATAGTTTTAAAAAGGGTTATTAGTAATTCAAATATTTTAGCTGATACACAGTATAGTTTCAGATGATGCTAGCGGTTAAACTACTCCTACTTAGCTGCAATTACGAATACACCTTGTACCTTATTTCCTTTTCAGCTTCACGGTAAATATCCATTAATTGTATCCCGCGAAACAAGGGTGATTTCACCTTAATCCAGACCCGTTTTCCCACGGTCATGGCATCCATTGCCATTTAGTTGAAGGTTGCTTCTTAACGAGCGGGGGCTCACGTGCCCGTTGATCACAGACCAACGGATGCTCCTTAAATTCTATATTCTTTATTGATTTGAAGAACCGAACACTAAACTGAAGAACGAAAAAATTGCAAATGAAAAACTACCTGATCAATGTGACTGTTCCTTTTTCGGTAAACTTTTTTCCCGAATTGAATTCACCCTCGGCAATCCAGACGTAACTGCCTGCTGGCTGTTCTACACCATTGTATTTACCATCCCAACCTTCCAAACCATTTTTTGTAGTAAAGATCGACTGGCCCCACCTGTTAAAAATCGAAAACCGTGTTAACGCTTTCAGGCAGCCGAAATAAATTCTGAATTTATCATTCAAACCATCCTGATTAGGTGTAAATGCGGTTGGCGAATAGATCTTGCATTCGCCCAGGATCGTCACTTGCACGGTGTCCGTGCGACCGCAGCCATAGCCATTCACGACATGAACATGGTATTGCTGGCTTTGCAAAAGGGAACCACTTGTCACTCTCTGGTCTGGACTCGTCAACCCGATCGCAGGAGTCCAGGTATAACTTACTCCGTCGCTTCCTGCATATAATACGAATTGTTCCCCTTCGAACGCAATAACCCGATTATACTTCATGGCCGGAAGAGGATCGCCCACATAAATTCGACGAACGACACTGTTGGTCATCGCTGTACAGTTATCTCCGTTGTAGGTCAATTTCACATCGTAATACCCTGCCGTGCCATAAACCAACGATGGATCTTGCGTTGATACAAGTGTATTATTTCCAAGATCCCAGTTCCAGTTCACGATATTGCTATTGCCATAACCGGGCGATAGCATAATCGCATTGAATCGAGTTAAGCTATCGGAACATGATCCCGCTACGGAAAAATCAGCTTGCGGTTTGCCATACCGCAGGAACGAGGCAGTCGTTGGCGCAGACGAGCAACCGCGATCAGAATTCACCGTGAGTTGGATGCTGTACAAACCACCCGGGAAATTTCCAATGGCATTTTGTAGGGTACTAAAAACTGCCCCATCTTTTTTCCAGATCCAATTTGTTATGGTGCCACCGGAAATGAAGGAACTATCTGTAAAAATGAAGTTTCCATCGACACACCCATCTGGCAGTTTGAAAGCGGCAACAGGAACGGGGTGGAAGATTAACATCGTGTCTCTCATCATATAGCTGCAGCCGTAAGTCGTGGTGAGCCTGGCACTATACTTTCCGGAAGCAGCAACTGTAAGGATCGAATCAGTGGCTCCGGAAATGACGGTGTTGTCCTTATACCATTGAAAGTTTGTAACACTTCCTTCGCCCTTGGAATAGACAGCTTTTATTCGTGAACTCTTTCCTTCGCAGCTTGTTGAATCGCCAACAAGTGTGTATTTGATAAGTGTTGGTCCAAATTCAGTCAACACCCTTACCGTGATCAAAGAAGTATCGCCGGGTCCGCAGACATTTATTCCATACACCCAAATACTGTCCTGTGTTATTGATCCAAGATTAACAGTGATGCTGTTTGTTCCGTCGCCGGACAAGATCGAACTGCCGGGCGGCACCCGCCACTCGTATTTTGTTGCTTGCGGAAGCGGAGCAATCGAATAGGTCACCGTGCTGTTGGGCAGGCAGAGATCTGTTGGTCCGCTAATGGGGCCTGCCTTCGGAACCTTGACAAGATTCCCCTTAATTGCTGTGAAGTGAACATTAATAGTACTGCCACAACTGTTTTCCCCCTTTGCTGTGTAGGTGAGAGTATTGATATTCCCGTTGCAAACAACCAACGGCCCCACTGTTGTATTCAACCCAGTCGCTGGTGACCATGACCAGCTATCGAAACCACCGGTATTGATAACTTCAAAAACAGTAGGACCGGAAGAACATATCTGTGTCGTATCACTTGAACTTACAGCCGAGCTACCACCAATCAAAAAAGATGGGCCGGTCAGATCCACGGATTCATCCACATCAGATAAATTCAAAACATTCACAAATTTGAAAGATGCCTGACGCCCGGGCAGGAGATCACCTAATTTGAAAGAGATGGTAATTGCGATATCATCAGTTTCTGATCCGGAACATTGATGAGGCAAAAAACAGTTCCAGGCTTCCTGAGCGCTGCGATTGAAAAAGCCACCCCAGGCAACTCTTGCCCGGCAGTCACGGCTCCCAAGTCCAATAAAGCAACCAAAAGCCAATCCCTCCGCAGTAACGACGGCTTTATTATCAGTATTTGGATTTTGGCTGACGATTGTATTTTGAGTAACATAGTCATCGGTGAGCGTCACTTCATTGTCCGGATCGATGTTACGCATGTAGTAGAGATCGCGGATGGTATCTAAGGAGATATTTCTCATGGTCACCTCTGTCAGAAAATAAAGTTTATCAATCGGCACTGATGTTTTCGCCGTGATCTCAAGACCATCGATCATTCCTTTCCACGTGCCTGTAATCATTACCCCGTCATTGGTGTATTGGATAATGTCTCCGGGGATGTCGCGGATATCGCATAACAAGTTATTGTTATAGTTTCGTCCATTCATTGTTATTCCCCACCCCTCTTCAGGATTTCCGGGCACATAATAGTCACCGCAATAGTTAGGCGTTCCGGCATTCCAGCCATCCCTGCCATGATCAGCAATAAAGCCAAGCCTGAGTGGGTATTCGGCACCGCCACGTGGATGATAGCCGGGTGGCGCATCGACGGAACTTCCAAAAACTCCGCACGGACCGATTCCTAATTCGAGATAATTTGCCTTAATAAAACAATTACCATTGACGATTTGTGCAAACAATTGAGAAGAAATAATAGCAAAACAAAATACGAGTATGACTGGTTTTTGTTTCATAACGCATTAACTACAGTGCTTGAATTGGACTACGAAAAATTCACATTCGGCGCTTCAACTAATCGGAGATTAAAACAGTTCGATATAGGGGTCAGGTTTCATTGAGAACGATGGTGCTACACTGTCCTAAGATAAAGTCTTTTGAGAATAAAAACCGAAATGCAGATAATTTTTTCCTGCATGCTTGTAGAGAGCTACTTCACTGGCCTTGGTAAAGACTGTAACCTGGTATGTCATTTTATCGTCGTATACAGTAAACAACTATATGAAAGCTATTCTCGTATTTTTTATGCTATTTATCTCAAGTTTGCAAGCTATTTCTCAATGTGATAAAAAGGTGACATGGTATGGCTCAAAGGGTGAGATGTTTGACACAAACGGTACCTTGTTAGATACTAAAGAAGACAGCATCTTCCTTGAAACCGATTCTCAAAAAATAACCCTTAGGTTTAAAACTGATCAACAATCGTTAGAAGGAACAGTAAGGGAAAAGACCTGTGAATGGAAAGAACCATTCAAGAATGGTAAAACAGTTTATCATACCACTGTATCTATTGATGGCAGAACCAGCAATGCCGTCTTTACTGTGGAGGCGAAGGACCAAAAGATCACATTATCGCTGGATGTTGAGGCCATGGAGGGAAGAAAATTTCTGATATATTTAGACAGATATGAAGAAGCAAGGTGAAGTACTTTGTTTTAGATTTTTTCAATTTCACAGCATCGCCCGGAGACCTGATTTATCGTTAATGATAATCTTTCCCCGCATCACTAAGCTTGCAGGATTGAATCCAGTCTGCAAGTATTTTTTTCATGTTGCTGACGATATCTGGTTTTTCCCTGCTAATATTATTTTGCTCCCCCTTATCCGCGAGCAGATCAAATAATTCAAAGGTTACTCCCTTGTCAGGACTATATAGTTTATATTGTTCATCTATCAGGGCGAACTGTCTCTGGAATTGAAAAAAAATTGGTGCCCCCCGTTTTCGGTCACTCTTGATTATCGGCATGATATCAATACCATCTAATGGTTGAACAGAATTTTCTGGTTTAACGCCCAGTATGGAAACAATTGTTGGAAAGATGTCGGTTGTTGTTACAGGAGTATTTATTTCTTTATGTGGGAGTGCGCCCGGCCATATCATGATGGCAGGTACTCTTATACCTCCTTCATACAAACTGCGTTTCCTGCCGCGAAACGTTAGTGCACTACCTTGTGTCTTTCCGGCCTTTGAATCTCCTTCCGGCCCATTGTCACTGTTAAAAAAAATAATTGTATTCTTATTTATCCCGTGTTCACTCAGATAAGAACGCAGCCTGCCGATTTGTTCATCCATTGCTGTAATCGCACCGTAATAATGCTGTTCATCTTCTGAATAGTTTTTGTAGATATTCCTGTAAGCCGCATTGGTAATAGCGGGCAAGTGGGGCGTATGAAACCATACAACCGCAAAGAAATTCTTTTTTGTTTCAACTGACTTTCTTATAAATGGTAACACTCGATCCATGATGATGCGCGAATCGTCACCACTTAGATTTTGAGTTTCTTTTTTTCCCTCGCCGATCCAATAGGAATTACCATTGGGATCGCCCGGCTTTTTATTTCCCATTTCAATTTCGAAATTGGCCGGTGTTATCATTGGATCCCATGTGGGGACTTTTGATTCTGTTGAAAAAGAAATATCGAAACCATGCATCCAGGGTGGCGCATAGTGACTGCTATCATTTAACCGGCCCCTGTTTCCATCTGTTTCTGTAGTCGTTAAAGTGCCTAAATGCCATTTACCAAAATGCCCTGTTGTATAGCCCTGTGCTTTTAAGACTTCCGCTAAGGTCAATTCTTCTTTTTTCAGGTGACCAACATTGGCGGCATAAATTCCATAACGGTACGGATTTCTACCCGTCAAAATACTGCCTCTGGTTGGCGAACAGACCGGTACAGAAACATAGAACCTGTTGAATTGAACACCTTCTTTTGCCATCTGATCAATAAAAGGGGTTTTGATTATGGGGTTATAATACCCGACATCGCCGTACCCCAGGTCATCAGCCATGATCAGAATGATATTGGGTCTTTCGTTTTGTGCAATTGAGTCAATTGACATGATCATAAAAAACACCGATATCATCACAGGACAAATGAATGTTTTCATGTAGCTTATTTAATATTAAATGAAAACTGAATGTGGGCAGTGTGGCTGAAAAATATTCAACTCAAATATCCAAAATGTTTTTGAATTCTATCTGAAGCTCCGGCTTCTGACTACAAGTACGCCTCGGTCAACCGAAGCAAATTATTTTTTATCCAGCAACGAAGTTTCGCTACCTTTTGATACTAAAAAATAACCTTATGCCTATAGTAAAAGTAATTGAGGTAATTGCCTCTTCTGAAACAAGCTTTGATGATGCTGTTAAAAACTGCATCGCCGAAGTGTCAAAAACCATCCACAACATTGATTCAGTCTACGTTAAAGATTTTAAAGTACATGTAAAAGATGGCAAGCCCCTTTCATATGGTGTTATCTGTAAGGTGTCCTTCAGGTTGGATCCGAACAGGTAATTCTATTTTTTAAACTCCACTACTCGGAAATAGAATTTTTTATTTTTAAAATTTATTATCATGTTTGAAAATCTTATCAATCTGGTGCGCCAGAATGCCGGCGATGCTGTTATCAGCAATCCTTCAATTCCCAATGAAAAAAATGAAGCGGCTGTTGAAACAGCCGGCGGATCCATTATGGCAACATTAAAAAATGCACTTGCCGGGGGAAGAGTAAATGATGTATTAAGCTTTTTTAAAAATGGCAAGCAAGGCTCTCCTGAACTTGTACAGGAAGCAACGAATAACTATGCGCAAGACCTGCAGGATAATCTGGGTCTTGCACCCGCTGAAGCCAACAAGGCGGCTGCAGGTCTTGTGCCTCAAACAATGCAGCAATTAGCAACGAAGACTGCCGATCCTTCGGATAACAGTTTTAATATCCAGGATATCTTCAATAAACTAAGTGGCAATAAGACCAGTGGATTCAATATGGAGAAGATGCTGAATAAATTTAGCGGAGGAAAGCTGGACAAAGATGGTGATGGCGACGTGGATCTCCGGGATTTGAAAACAATTTTTGCCGGTGGTGGCGGAATTGCTGATAAAGTTAAAGGGATGTTTAGCTGATATATTAGCTTAAAAGAATTTTATCGCTGGTGATGGCTTTAGTTAGGACTAAGGCCATCATTTTTAACGCAACCATTTCGGAGCTGATGCCTGTTGTTCCTGTAGTTTCCAGCTCAGTTGCTCCTGATCCAGCTATTCAAGATGTTCTTTAAACTCTTTACTGATTTGAAGAAAGAAACATTTATCTGGCTGGGAGGCTTACGTATTCATTCATTTATGTTGCAATTGCCTTATGCCTCCACTCAGCCTCCGGCCCAAACTGGTTGATGATCCTTTTGTTAAGCTTAATTTTGTTAATAAAGCTAAACCACTTTATTGTATCACGTATTGTATCTTCAAGCGAATAGAATGTATAATTAAATTCTTTGATGACCTTTGTATTGTCAAACCGGGCATAACGATGACTGTATTCTTTAGCAAGTCCGGTAGTAAAAGGCGGAGTCCAGCCGGTTAATTTTGCAATCGTTTCCATAATCCCGGCCGTTGCAATGTTAACCGATCTGCCAAAAGGTATATACACCACTCTTTTTCCCGAAAGTTTAGCTGCGAGCTTACCAATTTCCCGAAACGCATATCCTCCCCCGGAGACAATATATCGCTCTCCCACCCTTCCACTGGTAACTGCGAGGGCATGCAATTCACCGGCATCCCTTGCATCCACGACCGATAATACGCCCTTTACGGTCATTCCCACTCCTTTAAAAATATCAACCGGCAACCGGTTGGATGGAGTTATTTTATAATCATACCTGCCATAGATCGCAGCGGGACAAAGTGCGATCATTGGTATATTATTTTTTTCTGATAATTCCCATGCTATTTGTTCGCTTTTTGTTTTTGCAATACCATAAGGAACATAGTCCTGATCACTCCAGTCTTTTTCAGTCAACAGTTGCTTGCTGTCTTTAGCAGTACCGATAGCATAGGTTGAGCTGGTATACACGATCCTTCTTATACCTGACCTTGCAGCGGCATCGAAAATATTCCTGGTTCCTTCGATAGCCGGCTCCATCACTTCCGCGGTAGTCTTTGCCCATACTTTATAAACTGCAGCATGATGGATGATCGCGTCGCAACCCCGTGCTGCTTTTACCAACGCCTCACGGTCACGAATATCTCCAAAACAATAAGTAACGGGCAGCCCAGTTAGGCCGCTCAGGTCTGCATTGTTCCTGACAAAGGCATTGACATTGTAATTTTTTTTCAGCAATGACCGGACAGTATTAGCGCCAAGATGACCATTGGCCCCTGTCACCAATATTCGTGGATTCATATCGGTTGGTTTTGGGCGATCTGCTTAATGACCATTTTATCCCTGGTGAAAGATAACTATAAAAACAAATCTTTTTTTGCAGGATTTTTTTTATTGATCGGCAATATTAAATCTATCCCCGAAGTGACTGAAAGGATATCTTAAAAAAAGCAAAATGCATGTCCAACGAAAAATCCTGGCATCTTAAATGAGAGGATCAATCCGTTGAGTTCTACAAAATACTTATGCAATATTAAAAGTGACAGGTGACCTAATGACTATTGTTGCTTTCGTTCATCGAAACTTATCATCCAACTGATACCAAACTTATCGGTAAGCATTCCAAAAGAATCACTCCAGAAAGTTTTGCTCAGGGGCATGGTCACCTTGCCACCCGCTGAAAGTCCTTTAAATAATTTGTTAGCTTCTTCCTTGCTGTCGGCAGTGATGGATATAGAAAAATTATTTCCCCGTAAATAACCGGATGCCCATTCGCCACCAGTATCGCTGCCCATTAACATCGTTTCTTTACTGATCGGTAATGATACATGCATGATCCTGTTCTCTTCACCAGCTTTTAACTGACTCTCTTCCCCTGGAGGCATATCTTTAAACCGGCCCATATAAGGTATCTGGCCACCAAATACAGATTGATAGAAGTTAAAAGCTTCTTCACAGTTGCCATCAAATGTAAGATAGATGTTTACAGTTGCCATGCTTCGGTAATTTGTTGTAAGAAGAATTAACGAGTCACCAAAAGTAAGGTAAAAAGTCTGGGCAATTACATGTCCTGTAGCAAAGGTGGTGTCATTAATAAACTTGCAACATGCAAGATGAAAAGATGACGCTGCAGCGGACGCTGGTGGAGCACAATAAACCATGAGTCATTGAAGGCGGAAGGGCGTAACTATACTATGTAGACATAATTCTACACAAAATAATTACACTTTTAAAACAACAACTTGGCGAAAAGAAATAATTTCGTGCCATATTATTTTACATCGATGATCGAAACCTTACGAAAAAAATTACATGCGCCCGAATTAAACGAAGTGCTTAACAATTTGCTTCAGCATGCTATGATGATGTGCGAAACAAAAGCAGGCACACTCCAATTGATCAACAAGACAAATAATACCCTGGAGATCGCTACATCATTCGGCCTTTCCGAAGAATTCATCTCACATTTCAGCATTGTAACCTGTGATGATGGATCTGTTTGTGGACGGGCATTGGCAAAGGGTGAGACGATTTTTATCTCCGATCTCACTACCGATAGATTATTTGCAAGGCATTTGAACCTGGCTTTACAGAATAATATCAGGGCAGTGCTATCGACTCCCTTAATATCAGGCAGCCATAAGATCGTAGGTATGATATCTGTTCACTTTATGACACCAAAAAAAATCTCGAAAATTAGTCTCCAAGCATTTGAATCGTTTTGCAAAAAAGCCGCGGACAAGATCGAAGAATTTACAAGTTAGGTTCAGTAACACCCGCCAGATACCTAAACATAAGGCCTGCCATATTCCCGGCGTCGGTTGGTATGAGTGACAAGTAAAATTTTAATACTGATGAAACGCCATAGAAATAAATTCCAACACTTCAGGCAGCGCTTGTCTCCAGTACGTCCATGTATGTCCACCCTGGCGGATGCGAAATTCATGGGGCATATCTTTTTTCTTCATAGCGATATGTGCCAGTGAATTTCCTTCATATAAAAAATCATCATCGCCGCAATCAATATACCAACGAACTAATTTCTTTGTACTGTCCGGTGTATTTTTGATCAGTTCATTCACAGAATATTTTGAAAAATATTTCGACACCAGTGTGTCGCTGATCGTGGGATTGTCTCTTTTCAGGGTATTTTTTGCTTCCTCCAGTGTAAGCGGTCCGCACCAGGCACTGAGCGGACATGCAGAAGAAAACAGATCGGGACGATGAAGAGCATAGATAAAACTACCGTGACCGCCCATGCTAAGTCCGCTAACAGCACGGTATCTCTTCTCTCCTTTTATCCGATATTTTTTTTCCACAAAGGGCATCAGTTCGTTGAAGAAAAAATCTTCATAGAGCCAGTCACCTGTGGCACTGTTTGTATATCCCCTTTTGCCCGTATTGGCATCGGGCATAATTATGACCATAGGTGTGCTTTTGCCTTCCATGATTGCCTTGTCCGCAATATTCTCTACTTCGCCAAATTGTATCCATCCTGTCTGGTCATCGCCACCACCATGCAATAAATACAATACGGGGTAACTGCGTTCCGAAGTTTCATAACCGGGCGGAAGATAGACTGCATACTTTCTCTCCATCTTTAAGATCTTGCTGGGCATGGATAGATTGTCGTAAACTTTTCCTCCCTGTGAAAAGACATGATTGAAGATGACTATGAAGCATATGAGCAGCTGCAGTTGTTTTTTCATATACAATTAATTTTATCGATGGTAAATACTCTGGCCACCGATTTGTTCCATTGCTTTTGTTATCAATCGACGATCGAAAGTTAAACTAAAAAGCTCAAAAGAGATTGTACTATATTGCCGCTGGTAAAGATGAAGTGCTGGAAAAAGCAAAAGATTATATATCAAGCAAAAGCCTTTTGAGTTAGAAAGGAAATTTGAATTTATTTGTACCTTTTAGAGCTAAACCAAATCGTATGAGAAAAATATCTTTATCCGGGATAGGTTTGCTTTTTTCTCTTACTCCTTTATTTGCGCAAACGACAAAAAGTTTAAATCCCGTAGCATCAGCATTATTTCAAAATGTCAAATCCAAACTCAGTGTTGAAGAAAAAAATTTCATCGCTAAAAAATTGGGATTTATTTTATCGGGAAAAAAGGATCTGCCTTTTGTGCTGGATAAAGACAGCAAAGATTTTCCATTTGGTGCTACCGTACTGCCAACTGACATGAATAAAGATGCCAAAGAAGAAGTTTTCATCGTTTATGGTAATAGCTATACATCCGGCAATGCAGGATCGAGCGTTGTATTATTTATCAAAAATAGTTCAGGTGTATATGAAATGAATCTTGGATTTCCCGGTATGACACCGGATATATTGGCTACACTAAGCAAGGGTTATCCCGATATCCTCGTCGGCGGACCCGGATTCGAATACCCGGTATTAAGGTGGAATGGCAAGGGCTATGACAATTATAAATCAATTAAGGATAGTGACTATGAGATGTTGAAAAAAACAAGTGCTGATGAATTAAGTAAGCAATACCAGGGAACGATTAGTCAATGATCTTGCCGTAGGTAAACTCCAAGTGATTGCAATTGTATTAATGAAAGCAGAGCCTGATTTGAAGAAGGGAAAAACGGTCCGGCCAACGAGCCCTATCTACAGTTATACCTAATTGTTATGAACACCTGATACCTGCCCAGGTTAAAGTTGCAACCATAAACGACCGGGCAATCTCAGCTTACTCTAATAAAACCAAGCAATCCGACATTTTAATAAATTGAATAATTAGTAATTTTAAATGAACTCTATTGTTTCACCTTAACTATACACGCTATGAAAAAGAAACTGATCCTACTGTTTACAAGCCTTTCTTTCCTCGTCGCTTTCAAATTAGTAAATGATGTGTTGAGCGACGTGGGAACCACCCTTCAGGACGTCAAACAGATCACGCTTGAGCAAATCGCAAAGAAAAACTTCGACTTACCCCGTTATACTGCGCAGGTTCGTGATGCCTGTAAAAAACTTCAGCCGGGTGTTCGTGAAATAACAATGATGAACCTCGGGAAAGTAGTGAAAGACTATGTGCAATCCGGCTCCTTTCAAGCAGAATACATGGCTTATGTTGAGAAGCAAGCAGCTGGCCGCCGCGGCCCCACACCAATGGATGATGCTAAATGGGCAGACGAAAAAAAGAAAAAGACAGATCAGATGATTAAAGGCATGTCGACCCCCGAAGCCACTAAGATCTATGCCGAGACGCTTGACCCGCAATTGGATGCCGCGCAAAGCATGTTGAAACTCATGGAGGAATCACCGGATTTAAAAACGGGAAAGTCAAAAGACGAATTGCAAAAAGAGGTGGCGGAAATAAAGGCATTGAAAGAATTATATGGAAAAGATGTAGAATCTTTTAAAATCAAGTTCGCGGAATACATGGTAGACAAGCAACTTGCTATGCAAATGAATCGCAACAAAGCGTCGGAAGCGGAAAAACAACAAAGGATAAACGAATTAAAGGACTATAAAGGCATCATCGTGAAGCAACTGAAACAGTTTCTTGATCTGTCAGCCACCGTGGATTTTACTGCACAAACGGTGCAGAAAGGAAATAAACTCGTATTTGTAAATCCGGCCTACGAAGCAAAATCAGCAGCGTGGAAATTATGTTTCAGATGCGGCAAGGAAGCAGTTACAGGCACAAGGAAGTTTGCACTGCAGTGGTTGAATGAACTGCAACCCGGCATTTAGTAAGTAATATATACTTACAACGGGGAAAACCGTTGTGGGCATTTCCTTTTATTGCGGATGAATACGAACACCCTGAAGGAACTGAAGAAAGAGAGAACAGTTGTCCCGCCTCATTCCGCACCACGGAATTCGAGCGACGCAAACCCAATCAATTCTTATTAATTTTACGCCAGCAATCTGTAAATCAGTTATGCTTTAACTTATGAGAGTGCTGCTCCTCTTTGTTCTGGCTTATTGCTGCCGCTCGAATGCACAAGATAGTTCTATTGTCATTAAGGCCGGAACGCGTTTTAATGAATCAGTTTCAATGAGAGACTTATATCAGTATCCAGAATTTGTCTATAGCAAAGTATTTACTAAATCCGGAGATAGTACATCAGCAAAGCTGAATTATAACAGGCTCTTCGATGAAATGCAGTTTATAGATTTTAAAGGCGACACACTTAGTATTGCCAATGGGGCCATGCTCAGGTTAATTCGTATTAATGAGGATGTGTTTTACTATGACAATGGATACGTCAGACTTATAAAAGACACCAATGGGATAAAGCTTGCCTCAAAAGAAACGCTCAAGGTGTCAGGCAAAACTAAGATTGGCGCATATGATATGGCAAATCCTACATCGGCAATAGATAGTTATGGAGCATTGATCGACCAAAGAGGCGTTTACAAACTGGTTCCAAGGGAAGATATACTACTGGCAAAAAAAACAGAGTATTATTTTGGAGATAAATACAACCGATTTGTTTGGGCTACCAGGAAAAACTTATTGCGGCAGTTTTCCGACCAAAGTGGAACACTTAATGCATATCTAAAAGAAAATAACGTCAATCTTAATAGCAGGGAGGACCTTGAGAAATTGCTCCGGTTCTTAGCAAGGTTATAAATATTGCGATCGAAGGAACCGAATTAATTACCCTTTATCCTTCGATTTAGCTTTTCCTTTTTGGGTATTGTCGTCTTTCGCTTTCTCGTCGGTTTGATCTTTTTCTTTTGAATCATTGTCTTTCGCCTTTTGGTCGTTTCGCTCCTTTCCTTTTGAATCATTGTCCTTCGCTTTTTGGTTCTGGCCGTTTCCTTTTTGTTCCTCTTCTTCGGCTTTTGGGTTCTGGCCATTGCCTTTTTGTTCATTGTCTTTCGCTTTTTGGTTCTGGCCATTTTCTTTTTGTTCCTTGACTTTGGCGATATCCTTAGCATCTTTTTTTATCTGGTTTTCCTTTAATTTTTCTTCCTGCTCCTGTCCTTTCCGTCCCTGGGTTTTGTCATTTTTTTGCCCCTTGAATTTCCAATCATCATACTCACTTACTTCATATTCCATGCCTTTCAAATGCTTCTCATCGATATAATATCTTCCATCATAGCCTTTCCAATAGGTATATCCTGCAGTGTTTCTGTAATAGTAGCGACCATCGCTATACTTGTTGATCACTATACCAGGCGTATGAACAATGATCAAAGGATAGCGGTTCGCATATTTTTTTTGTTGCCCCGGTGCATAAGCTTTTGCGGATTGACTTCCATAGATTTTTTTCGCCTGACCCGGTGGAAGATTACTGGCCTCAACATAGACTGGTGTTGTCTTTGTTGGAGTTTCAGTTGGAGTAGGATTTCTTGGGTATTGTCTGCCTGTGGTAGATCTGTTACTCCGGCAACTGACCGCAATAACGAAGATCAGGAACAAACTAATGGCTTGTAAAACTTTGGTCGTTTTCATAGAGGATGTTGACACGTATATTTTGTATACGCAATTCACCTCCAAAAAACGCAAAATTGTTCTAATATGAAATGAATTCTACTGTTATTCACAGCAGCACTGTATATTTTCCATGGATTGAAAGTGTAAACCCCTTGAAGATTCCGTTAAAGCAAATCGTAAATTAACCTCTTACTGAATGAACAATGAAGACGCTTGCATTTTAAACTCAACCGATAGTTGACGAAGTTTGATTTGAAAAAAGGACTATTTATCCCTCAGATGCGGGGCTACCCACAGCGACCAGATTACCCACACCTAAGCAATGCTATGCAGCTGCCGATACAAACCATCATGCAGATTTAAAAAAGTGTTTTTGCCCTCTCAATTATCGTATCAATTCCGACCGCTTCATCAGAAGGACTTAATGCAACAGCAATATCAGGCAACACCCCATTCTCAATTATAAAGCCGTTTGGCAAACTGGTAATAGAACCTGAAAAATTCACAGACCATCCATTAGGCAATTCAAAACCTGTTGGCTGTCCACCACCGCCGCCTGTCTGGTCTCCCACAATTTTTATTTGAGAAAAGGCTTTGCATCCTGCGACAAAAAAATTGCACGCACTATAGCATTTACGATTAGTTAGTACAACTATTTTGCCGGTATACTTTATCTTATCAGTTGTTGGTTCAATAATACTTTCCTGTTCAGCGGAAAAATCATTATGTCCCGGCCCGTTTTTATATTTCGTTTTGTATAACAATGTATTTTGTGTCGCAATTCTTTTAAAAAAACGATAAGCATTAGCAGGGTCACCACCGAAATTATTTCTTACATCGAAAATAATTCCTTTTAATCCGGCTATGGAATTGAATCTTGCCAGTACAACATCTAACTGGTCGTCATCAAATGGAGTTGCAAAACTTCCGTAATAGATATAACCAATATTTCCACTCAAAACAGTATGATAAAGTGGCCCGGTTACTTCAAAACCCCTCAGATAATTCCTGTCAATAATTTCTTTATTAAAATTGGCCGGGAAGTTCAGGTAAAAATCATGGTAGTAGGAAGTGGAAAACCCTGCTCTTAAATTTACATGACCGTCTTTTAACAGCTGCAGCATTTCGGCGCATTTGCTGAAGAATTCTCTGTCCGTCATATTATTATTTATCTGTGGCCGGTAAGATTGATAGACCGCATTCCAGTCAATATTCTTATACTCAAAAAAAGAATATCCGCGGTCAATGGTTTGCCAAAGCGTTTCAAAGGTTGTTCCTGCATCAGCCGATTCTGATGCTGGCATAATCACTTTTTCACAAGAGGAACAAATAAATACTATAATGAAAGCAAAAAATACCTTTTTCATGATTGGATCATTGTAGATTAATAGTTTGACAGGAACGAAATTGCGATGAGATGCTCTGCGGCATAAACCGAATTGATCGTTTTCATTTTATAAAAATCCCATGTATAGCCAAGCTTCAGTGTATTTTTATTGAACAACGGGTAGGTAAACGACAGGCCGCTGGTTATTCGCAGATTTTTATTTGCAGATACAATGCTGCTGTTACTGAACAGATCACCCAGGAAATCATTTTTCGGATCAATAAATTCAATCCGGTTCAGGTAATAGGGCCGGGCAATATGAGAAAGGAGTGGCAGGCTGAGACCAAATGATGCTAAACAATCTCTCTTATTCCACCTTACAGTTTTATCAAGTTTAGCGGCAGGCCCGATGCTTAATGCATAATCATATACCAGCTGTGAATTATCTAATTGTTCTGCTCTTTTAAGATTGAAGAGCAATGAAATATTTCCACCCGCATACAATTTTAATTTTTGATCCCATTCTTTTACGCTGACTAAATATTGATAATCCAATATAAACCTCGTGGTGCTTACTTCCATTGGCCTTAACCCATTGCTTCTTTCAGTTTTTAATTTATTAAACGTCGGCTGAAACAAAAACTGGCAATATTTCTTTTCGCTGCTTTTGATCAGGCCAAGCGACGGAGCGATACCCGTGCCTTTGTAACGGACATAGGAAATCCCTTCATCATACATGTTTTGGACCGAGAGTCCCAAACCGATAAGCCAATAACGGCTGTCCGTTTTCTTTGACCTTGGTAATTCCAGGTTTTGACCCGCAACAATGCTTGCAAAAAATATTGCCTGAAGGATTAAAATAAAGGTTCTCATAAAGATCATTTTGTTTTTATAGTCCGGGTTACAGCAATTCAATAACTATACGTTTCGGGCCTTCCATAGTTACAATCCAAATTAGAAATATTAATAATTCCGATAGCAGCCTTTTATATAAAAGGCATTTTGGCTCGTTTAAACAAGTCTGCATAAACCGGTCCTGATCCCAATTTCCTAATCCCTGGACACCGCAACAAACGATTTCTGGTAGTTCACTCCTTCGCAATAAATCCATTGAAATCTATTACCTGAAAAAGACAGATGCCAGATCAGTTTTTTAAAAGCTCTGATTCAATATTGATTTGAAGAAAACATCCATTTCTCCCGCTGTGCGGGACTGCCGTCAACGGGAGGCGGAAACGTAGTTCATCGAATTAAGGTCAAAGTACCTTTTTGATATGCCGGTTGTTCGTTTTCTAATTGGTAAAAGCACTGCCATACAAAAGTTGTGGTAGTGTACGGGTTTCCCTTATAGATGCCGTCCCAACCTTTATCAGGATCTGTTGTTTGGAATATTAACGCACCAGACCTGTCAACTATTTGCAGTTTGAATGATTGTATCTTGCCAAACACTAATGCTTTAAATGTATCATTTTTTCCATCACCATTAGGGGTAAATCCTGTAGGCACATAAACGCCGACCATACATTGCTTGGGATAGATTGTGATCGTGTCAGTTCCCATGCAACCTTTGGCATCTGTTGCACGAAGCCAATATTGACCGGGACCATTTATTATAATACTGCTTTGTGAAGCTCCGGTTGACCAATAATAGTTGTTAAAGTTACTAAGAGGTTTTAATGTTAGTTTATCATACGAACATATGCTGTCTGTGTGTTTTAAAAAACCTGATGGTGGTAGGACAACACTAATTACAAGTGAATCCGTTGCAGAACAATTATTGCTGTTCGTTACAGTAACCCAGTATACACCTGAATTTGTAACAATAAAATTATTTTCAGTGCTCATGTCGTGCCATGAATAGCTGGTAAATGATCCGGGCGCAAGTGTAAGCGCTGAATTACTGCACAAATCTCTGTCAGGCCCAAGATTAGGTGAGGGTTTGGGGTTGACGGTTAAATGAGTAGTAATAATAGAATCACAACCAAGGATTGTTTGCAACGTATCTATGTATTTGCCTGAGGTTGATTGATTGGCGCCCCCGGCAAGAAAGTATTCACCTTCACAAATCGTTTTTGTTTGTTGGGTAAACTTTTTGTTGAGTGTAAGATGCAGTGTGATGACAGAATCACACCCGGATGCATTTGGAATGATCTGTGTATAGGTGCCAGATGAATCGAACGTTTCATTATTTAGGGTATAGCTGGAACAGGTATTTATATTTAATGTGGTCGTTGTTATATTAAGGCAACGGCTAAGTTTTACAACATAGGGTGCCCAACTCGATCCTCCTGTCAAAGGGTATACATTTGGACCGGGATCAAAATCCACAATGCCGCCCATGTGTCCTGTAATATAAATATTACGGGATGCATCCATATCCATGCGTCTGAATAAAGTGGTGCCGTCGCTTATACTTTGAAAAGGTGCAGCATATACAAAATTTCCATTAGCATTTAATTTGACAATAGCTGACGCACCATAGTAAGGACTGTTAATAGTATAATCACCGGGACCCGGATCGAAATCAACCGACGGTCCATATCCACCGATCGTGTATATGTCATTATCGCTATCTACGACAACATCGTGACCAGTTCCACCATCAGGAGCTCCAATGATCTTTACCCAAACAAGTTCACCTTGTCCGTTTAATTTAAGAATATAGCTGTTATAATTCGACAAACTTGGAATAATTTGTTCGGCTGGCCCGGGATCGAAATCGTATGCGCCTATGAATCCACCTGTGGTAATTACATTGCCCATGTTGTCAACTGTAATACCTCTTGGTATTATCCAATAGTTGTAAGTTGTTGTGGCATTGGCAATTCTTTTGGCCCAACCAAAATTTCCGTTCGCATCAAGTTTTGTTATAAAGCCATCCGCCACGCTGGTAGCTGCCAATGTGTAGACACCTGGTCCGGGATCGAAATCACAACTCCCGGCAAACCCACCGGTTGTGAAAATATTTCCCTGAACATCGCATTCCACATCATAAATGTTAGCATTGCCATATACTACCGGAGAGTTACCAAATTGCTTTGCCCATATAAGATCGCCATTGTTACTTAGTTTGACGATGAAACATTGCATGTGAGCAGTTGAGGTAAGATTAAATGTATTGGGACCGGGATCAAAATCAACGGTGTTATTGAATAATCCACAAACGATGACATTGTTGTTTTGGTCAAGGGTTAAGATATTTGGTACAGGGACCGTATCCCCCGGGCCACCGAATTGTTTTGCCCATACGAGGTTTCCATCGGTGTCAAGTTTTACAACAAAGGCATCTTTGGCACCAATGGGGGTCATTATTTGTACTCCAGGGCCAGGATCCATATCTGCTGGTTCATTGATATAGGCAGTAAGGTATACATTGCCACTATTGTCCACCTTTAACTCAATGTCTGCAAATTCTACGAGGGCTGGAATTTGTTTGGCCCAAACAAAATTTCCATCGGCATCAAGCTTGGAAATATAGATTCCATAATTACTAGGTCCCTCAGCCGTCACCGTATAAACACCCGGCCCGGGATCAAAGTCAACGGTATAGGTAAAAAGTCCAGCGGAATAAACATTTCCCTGTTGATCGACTGCGACAGATCTGCCATTATTATAAGTAGAGTAATTCCAGATATTCGCCGCGTTAAATGTTTTGGCCCATTGCAAAACGGGAAGCTGGCTATTGCCTGCAAATTGTATCAAGAGAAAAAAAACAGAAATGAAAAATTTTAGCATGAAGCAGTGTTTTATGGAGACCGGTCGCTCTTTATTTTCACAGGTTCCTGTGCGAAAAATACAAATATTAAGCTATTATCAAAATTTCTGAGAAAGCAAATTCCAGAAATCTATTGCGTGCTCATTTAAGTCAGATACTTAGCTTCAATCGAAGCATCACGACTCAAGCTTTTTTATGTTCTTTATTGTGTTGAAGAAAGGAATACTATCGGCAACAAGGCAATGGAACACTACCGGTAACGAGGGGTTGTCTTTTATTGAAGATCATTTGAAAGACTTCGCAATGCCTTAAGAACCCGAAGTGACTGAGCTTACTGGAAACGATGAGCTAGCTGCTTACGACTCCTTTGATCGTAACTTGTCATAATATCTCTGTTGCCTGTTATTAAAAAACTTAAGATTTTCATCAAATATCTTTTTATTCTTAGGCTCAATGCCTAAAACATACAACAGTCTGAATAGGGATGGATAGCCGTAAGTTGAAGCATACCGCATCACGGCTCCATCAGCTTTATAAGCACAACGTTCAAAGTAGTAAAGAAAATAATAAAGTTCGCTTTTGGAAATGAGCTTTAATGCGAGATAATAATCCAGCTTGGTAAAAAAATCGAGCAGATCATCAAAAGATTGCCTTGCCCTGTGCTCGCCATGGCCAGTAACACTTCTGTCGGCATGATCCCGCAATAAATCATTAACAAGTTGGCGCAACTCATTTTTTTCCTTTTTTTCAATGCTCCCGAGCTTTATAAGATCGGCATCAGACATTTCAGTTTGGTATTTAATGGCTGTTACTAAGGTAATATTGATGTGAGGCAAAAGTCAATACCTCTTTAGGAGTATTTTTCGTGGATGGAGGAGATGGTAGCAAAGGAATGGTTGTTTTGGAATTAAATAAGATCATGTGAAGTCAATGCCTGCCCGCAGGTTAAGCATAACAACTCAAGATTTTTTGATATTCTTTATTGAGGTGAAGAAAGGACACTACCGACAACGAGGTCTGCCCTCATCATATATATGCCGGAGTTGCGCGGGGCAGGACACGGAACGGACTG
Organism: Chitinophagaceae bacterium; assembly: GCA_025923075.1. Classification (GTDB taxonomy): domain Bacteria; phylum Bacteroidota; class Bacteroidia; order Chitinophagales; family Chitinophagaceae; genus VBAS01. Next base: position 1,371 of record JAICGN010000026.1, on the reverse strand, counting down.
GGAGCAGCTACGGCTTTATTGCGACCTTAAGTTTTAAATACTCACCAATCAGGATAGCTGCGGGGAAAAAAACTTCTTCTTCGATATTAGCATGTTTATGAAGCTCTTTTTCAAATTCAATAATTTCAGGGTGGCTCCCATTACTGTCAGCCTGCCTTAACTCATTCATGTAAGCGCTAATCAATTGATGTTCTACGCTCAGATGGGTTAACTGCGATTTTAGTCTTTGAGTTAATACTATAATCTCATTGCTTTGTTCTGGTATTTTTCCACTTGCTAATAAAGACATCAGCTCTAAAGGAGGTAATGCAAAATCTTCTTCCTCCTTAAAATGATGTTGCATCAAATCATTGAGTTTTATTGCTACAAGGCCGGCACTGTCCCGAAATAACGTTATCCTATGAATTTGCTCTAAAAGGCTTTCATGTTCTTTTTTTATAGATGAAAGGACTCCCGGCTTTCCGGGGAATTGTATAAGAGGATTTTCCTCTTTATGCCGGCATTGACTTATAAATAAAACAACCAGGAGTGAGTAGAAGAAATACTTCATAAATTTTGTTTAAGAATAATAGGTTTTGAATTACTATCCATTCATTTTTTCTACGCCGTTGGTTTTCTCTCTAACAGGTAAAGTATAGCTTAACGATCGCATAGGCAGTTTGATCAAACTTTTTGGTATTGCAGTCAGTTTTGTGGGCCGATTACTGAAGGTAAAAAAAGTTGATGGATGCGCATGAAATACAAAACGCCTGTTCTGTGGCCAAAGTTTGTGCAGGCACGATCCTTTCGTTTCCGCGTTCCTTTGGTTGTATCATTCGGTTGCGTAGAAATCCGAAAAATCGGGACAGGCTACGCAACCGGGCATCCTCATTTATGGACAATAACCAGGGCAGAGGCCGGCTGCTTAGTTACCAACTAAGCATGACGCTCAAGATTTTTTTTATTCTTTATTGGTTTGAAGTGAAGAATCGAACACTGCCGACAACAAGAGGATACTTTCTTGTCTGTATATTGTTAATTTAATTCGGCTTTCCCAAATCCCACTGTTTCCCTGTAGACTTGTGGCGAGATGGCTGCATTTTTCTTAAAAAAGCGACTGAAATAATATTCATCGTCATATCCCAACTCATAAGCTAACTCTTTTATTGATTTATTGGTAAGGTATAACTCTCTCTTGGCTTCAATGATAATTCGTTCAGTAATTAAATTTGTAAGCGTTTTACTAAAATGCTTTTTTGTAATCTTAGCCAATGCATTGGGCGAAATATTAAGCAAAACCGCATACTCCTTCGGCGTATGCTTTGTTCTAAAATCCTTCTCGATCGCATCTTTGAGATTTTGCAAAATAACGGGTTCTTTATTTTCGCCTTT
>JAICGN010000025.1 GCA_025923075.1 Chitinophagaceae bacterium | reverse complement strand
TCTCACTAATGCTTAAGGAAGATTTCTTAATTTCTGTTTTACTCATTTTGTTTTATTTCTTTTCAAAATAAAATGTTTGATTTGATCTAAGTCGCCCCTTTAGGGGGACAGGGGGTTTAAGTTCAGATAGGGCAGCAACCCATGCAATCCACCTTCTCGTCCATAGCCACTCTCCTTATAACCACCGAATGGCGAAGAAGGATCGAACTTATTAAATGTATTTGCCCAGATCACGCCGGCCCTCATTCTTTTAGTCATATTAAAGATCTTGGAACCCTTATCTGTCCACACACCTGCACTTAATCCATAGGGTGAGTTATTTGCTTTTTCAATCACTTCATCATCTGTTCTGAAAGTAAGAACTGCCAATACAGGACCAAAGATCTCTTCCTGTGCAATACGATTGCTTTGCGCCACATTAGTAAACAAGGTTGGCCTGCACCAAAAACCTTTTCCGGGCAGCGAGCAACTGCTTTGATACATTTCACTTCCTTCTTCCGTTCCGATTTTTATATACTTATGAATTGTTTCCAGTTGCTGTTTGGAATTGATAGCGCCGATATCTGTATTCTTATCCATCGGGTCACCAACGATCAACGATTCTATCCTGTCCTTTAATTTTCTAATCACTTCTTTCGCCACCGATTCCTGAACGTATAATCTCGAACCGGCGCAACAAACATGTCCCTGGTTAAAATAAATTCCGTTGACCACTCCTTCAACAGCCTGGTCTATTGGAGCATCTTCAAAAATTATATTCGCTGCTTTACCGCCTAATTCAAGTGTTGCTTTTTTGTTTGTGCCGGCAATAGCCTTTTGAATGATTTTGCCGACATCAGTTGATCCTGTGAATGCAATCTTATTTATGTCAGGATGATTAACTATAGCAGCGCCGGTTGAGCCTGCACCGGTAATAATATTCACTACACCCGGTGGCAGATCCGATTCCTGGATTATCTCCGCAAGTTTCAATGCTGTGAGCGAAGTTGTTTCAGCCGGTTTTAATACCACGGTGTTTCCCGTTGCCAATGCCGGTGCGATTTTCCAGGCAGCCATTAACAAAGGAAAATTCCAGGGGATGATCTGACCCGCCACGCCGAGCGGTTCGGTTCTACGGTTTGGAAAAGCATACTCTAATTTATCGGCCCATCCTGCATAATAAAAAAAATGATTGGCAGCAGTCGGTACATCAAAATCACGACTTTCCCGGATTGCTTTGCCCCCATTCAGGGTTTCAATGATTGCCAGCTCTCTTGCTTTTTCCTGTACCATTCTTGCAATCCGGAATATATATTTGGCTCTTTCCTTCGCGGGCATTTTCTTCCAGACTTTTTCGTAAGCCTTTCTCGCTGATGAAACGGCTTTGTCCACATCAGCAACATTTGCTTCTGCAACTGCACTCAGTTTTTCCTCAGTTGCCGGATTGATTGTATCAAAATATTTATTGCCCGATGGTTTTACCCATTCGCCATTTATAAAAAGATCATATTGAGGCTTTATAGTGGCAGCGCTTTTACTTTCCGGCGCCGGGGAATAATGCCAGGTGTCAAACTTCAGTTTGAGAGTATTGCTTTTCTTTTTTGAAACTGTTTTAGGCATGCAATTTTTTTATTTATGATGTCAACTGTATTACTACTGTCAGCGCCTGTTGCAAGTTTACCCTGAGTTTATCGAAGGGCACACTTGTGCGGTTGTAATTCTATTCAACAATGTTGAACCCCTAAGGGGTTCTGATAATTTTATATTTCTTTTCTCCCCTGGTTAAAACCAGGGGCTAGTGTATGTTACTCCTGCGGATCTGCTCTTGCGTCGCATACTTGTGCGGCTGTAATTCTAATCAACAATGTTGAACCCCTAAGGGGTTCTGATAATTTTATATTTCTTTTCTCCCCTGGTTAAAACCAGGGGTTAGTGTATGTTACTCCTGCGGAGCAACGAAAAAATTACAAAATCTTCAACCTGGGTTCCCCCTTAGGGGACAAGGGTTGGGTTTAATCTACCGAAAAATAGTTCGCGGCCTGGTACACTCCCGTATTTTCTTTCATTATTTGCATCAATACATCGTTCGCGAGACTGCTGGCTCCAAACCGAAACCAATGGTTATTCATCCAGTCTTCACCTAATGTTTCTTTTAGCATCACCAAATAATGTAAAGCCAACTTCGATTTTGAAATACCACCCGCGGGTTTCATTCCTACCATTCTCCCTGTCTTATAATAGTAGTCTCTTATTGCTTCGAGCATTACTAATGTAACTGGCATAGTAGCTGCCGGTTGTATTTTCCCGGTAGAAGTTTTTATAAAATCGGCGCCGGCATGCATAGCTATATCGCTTGCACGTCTTACTTTATCCATTGTACCCAACTCACCGGTTTCCAAAATGACTTTTAATCTTGCCTCACCACATGCTTCTTTGATGGACGCTATTTCATCAAAAACAAAATTGTATTCGCCTGAATGAAACTTACCGCGACTGATAACCATGTCAACTTCATCAGCACCCTGCTCAACCGCGTATTTTGTGTCACGGATCTTGATTTCTTTTGGCGCCTGGCCACTTGGAAATGCTGTAGCGACAGAAGCGACATGTATTCCCGAATCTCCCAGGGCTTTTTTTGCCACTTTCACCATTGACGGATACACACAGATAGCAGCTACGGTCGGTAATCCTGGCAAAGCATCATGTAAATGCATGGCTTTATAACAAAGCTGTTTCACTTTGCCGTCAGTATCCTTTCCTTCAAGGGTTGTCAGGTCGATCATATTCAACACAAGCTTCAGTCCATTCATTTTCGTTTCTTTCTTGATACTTCTTTTAGTAAACCGCGAAGCCCTTTCCTCCACACCCACCTGGTCAATTCGGGGCGACAAACTAAAATCGGGGAGAACAATTAGTGATTTAACCCTTGACATAAAACAATAAAATGGTTGAATTCAAAGGTAACCAAAAACACAAGTCAGAAGAAAGAAGTGACGAGTTCGCATCATGTATTTGATAATCAGACTTCCCACCACCTGTAAAGACTTCATTTTGATTTGCTCCAATTGTTATAAATTCGGCGTCCCTGTTCGCAAGTTCTTTCTTAAAAAAACATCTTATTTCAAAAAACTAATCGCAATGAGAAAATCGCTATTTATGTACAGGTTGGTTTTTGTGTTGACATTATTGCCTGTTACATCAGGTTTGTTTGGCCAGGCTACATTTCCGGAAAACGGAGTTGTTGATCCCAGGCGCGGCTCTTATGCCTTCACAAATGCAACTATCGTAAAAGATGTTGCCACAACACTGAACAATGCTACGATGGTAATTAAAGACGGAAAAATTATTTCCGTCGGCACTTCCACAAAAGTACCCGCTGGGGTAGTCGAAATTGATTGCAAAGGAAAATTTATCTATCCTTCGTTTATTGACATCTATGCTGATTATGGAACTTCACTTCCAACTGCACAAGGTCAGGCTGGTGGCGGTGCAGGTGGTGGATTTTTTGCTCCACAGCAATTTGTATCGAATGCCAAAGGGCCTTATGGTTGGAACCAGGCCATAAAAAGTGAAGTTGATGCATTCAAAGTCTTTGCAATCGATGACGCCAAAGCAAAGCCTCTTCGTGAAGCCGGATTCGGCACCGTACTAAGCCACATGAGAGATGGTATATCGCGCGGTACAGGCACGGTTGTTACACTTGGTACTTCAAAAGAAAATCTTGTGATGCTAAAAGAAAAGGCCTCCGCACATTATTCGTTTAGTAAAGGCACGTCAACGCAAAGCTACCCGGGCTCTATGATGGGAACCATTGCTTTACTTCGTCAGTCCTTCTTAGATGCACAATGGTATAAGCAAAGACCAACAGAAGAAGGAGTGAACGCGAGCTTACAGGCATGGAACGATAATCTTTCCTTACCACAAATTTTTGACGCTAATGATAAATGGAACTGTCTTCGTGCCGATAGGATCGGGGATGAGTTTGGTACACAGTATATATTAAAAGGGGGCGGTAACGAGTATCAACGCATAAAAGAAATGAAAGCTACAAATGCCGCATTCATAGTGACGCTGAATTACCCCCAGGCGCAGGACGTAGAAGATCCCAATGAAGCAAGATTCGTTTCTCTCAATGATATGAAACATTGGGAAATGGCGCCGGCAAATGCAGCGGCATTTGAGAAAGCCGGGATCAGTTTTTGTCTTACAACCGCTGACCTTAGAAACATAACTCAGTTTTGGACCAACCTTCGAAAAGCAATGGAGTATGGTTTGAGTGAGAACAAAGCAATGGAAGCATTGACAAAAACTCCGGCTACTCTTTTGGGCGTTTATGATAAAGTAGGCAGTCTGGATGAAGGAAAGATTGCCAATTTCATTATTACAAATGGTCCGGTATTCAATGAAAAATCAGTGATCATTCAGAATTGGGTACAAGGCGAAAAATATTCTGTAAAAGACGATGCATGGACCAATATTGCAGGAACATATAAACTTACTGTGAATACCCCTGCGGGCACTGAAAATTATACGCTCGATGTAAAATCTAACAGCTCACTTAGCATGTTTGGAAAAGATACGTTGAGCACAAAGTTTACCTATGATGGAAAGTCAATAAAACTTAGTTATGCTCCAATGCAACGCAGACAAAGGGGTGGGGGTGGACCCGGTGGAGGCGGAGCATTTGGAGGCGGGCAACAAGCTGTTCAATTACCTGCTTCTGCAACACGGTTGGCCGGTTATAGCACTGGCACCGAATGGAATGGCACAGGTACAGATTCGTTGGGAAATTCTCTGACATGGACAGCGGTTTTAGAAAAAGCTGCTGACCCAAAACCGGATAGTGTTAAGAAAAAAGATCCAGTTGCAGTTGGAAAGGTTTTATATCCTTTCATGCCCTTTGGTTTTGAAGAAGGCAGCCAGCCAAGGCAAGAGAATATTTTAATTAAGAACGCAACAGTTTGGACAAATGAGAAAGAAGGCGTTCTTCAAAATACTGATGTTTTATTAAAAAATGGAAAGATAGCCGCGATCGGCAAAAATCTTTCTGATGCCGGTGCGAGGGTTATAGATGGTACCGGAAAATATGTTTCTCCCGGTATTATCGATGAACACTCACATATTGCGGCTGCTTCAATTAATGAAGGAGCACAGGTTGTAACTTCTGAGGTTAGAATTACTGATAACCTGAACCCCGATGATATCAATATTTATCGTCAGCTTAGCGGCGGTGTTACTTCATCACATATCCTTCATGGCTCTGCAAACGTTATCGGGGGGCAAACGCAGCTCATTAAACTTCGATGGGGTGCTAACGCCGAGGATCTGAAATTTAAAAATTGGGATGGACAGATCAAATTTGCGTTGGGAGAAAACGTAAAACGTTCTGCATCCACGCAGGGAAATACCCGTTATCCTGATACAAGAATGGGTGTTGAGCAAGTGCTGATCGATGCATTTACCCGTGCAAAAGATTATAAAAAAGCATGGGATGATTATAACACGGAAAAAGATAAATTGGTAAAGGCAAAAAAATCGTTGACAGCTTTAGTCATGCCACGTCGTGATCTTGAACTGGATGCCCTTGTTGAAATATTAGATAGAAAAAGATTTATCACTTGCCATTCTTATGTGCAAAGTGAGATCACAGGCTTGATCGACGTTGCCGATAAAGCCGGATTTAAGGTAAATACATTCACTCATATTTTGGAAGGATACAAAGTGGCTGATAAAATGCTGAAGCATGGGGCCAATGCATCTACCTTTTCTGATTGGTGGGCATATAAGATGGAAGTGGAAGACGCCATTCCTTATAATGCAGCGATCATGCACAAAGTTGGTTTGAATGTGGCTATTAATTCTGATGATGCTGAAATGGCTCGTCGCCTGAACCAGGAGGCCGCTAAAACAATGAAATATGGTGATCTTACCGAAGAAGAAGCATTCAAGATGGTGACACTAAATCCTGCCAAAATGCTTCGTGTAGATGATAGAGTAGGAAGTTTAAAAGTTGGCAAAGATGCAGATGTAGTAGTTTGGAGTGATAATCCCTTAAGCATTTATGCAAAATCGCTTTATACAATTGTAGATGGTATCATTTATTTTGACAGGGCCAAAGACGCTGATATGCAAAAATGGGTGGATAATGAAAGAACTCGTCTCATTAGAAAAATGAACGGTGAAAAAAGAAGCGGTGCTGCGGTAGTTGCTGCAACACCAAGCTATCAAATCATTCATAGCTGCAGCGACCACGGGCATAGTCATGGTTTGCTCACTATTGATGTTGACAATCTCGATAACCAATAAAATATTTACAATGAGAAGAATATTTTTTTCAATCCTATTAGGTGGCTTTTTTATGACAGCGTTTTCGCAGGAAACTGTTTTGCCAACGCCACCACATAAGGGAACGATGTATATTAAGAACGCGACCATTCATGTCGGTAACGGCACCGTCATCAATAATGGCGTAATTCAGATCAAAGATGGTAAAATTGAAAAGGTTGGCACTGATATAGTGATACCACAGGGAGATGTAAAGGTAATCGATGTGAAAGGGAAGCAGGTTTATCCCGGTATCATTTTGCCAGTAAGCAATCTTGGATTAGTTGAGATATCAGCAATAAGAGCATCGAGTGATGTAAGAGAGATCGGAGAGATGAACCCAAATGTAAGATCAATTGTTGCTTACAATACTGATTCAAAAGTTATCAATACACTTCGTTCTCAGGGAGTCCTGATGGCTAACATCGTACCGCAGGGAAGTTTTCTTGCGGGCTCATCATCAGTTGTGCAGCTGGATGCGTGGAACTACCAGGATGCAGCAGTAAAAACCGATGGAGGCATGCATTTGTACATGCCATCATTAATGCCTCGTGCTGATCTTAGCAGGTTCGGGGGCGGCGGTGGCCGTTTTGGCCCGCAGCAATCAACCAGTACTGATCCTGTAAAAGAAGGGTTGAATAAAATTGAAGAGTTGAAATCTTTCTTTACACAGGCAAAAGCATATTTTGCCGAAGGCACACATAAAGAAACCAACCTGAAGTTTGAAGCAGTGAAAGGTCTGTTCGATAAAAGCCAGCGGCTTTATGTTCATGGAAACACGGTCAGGCAAATGCTCGTTGCTCTTGATTTTGTAAAACAATTCAATTTTGATGTGGTGATCGTCGGTGGCAGCGATTGCTGGCAGATTGCTGATCTGTTAAAGCAGCATAATGTATCTGTTATATTGGGTCAAATGCATAGTCTTCCCACAGCTGTAGATGATGATATTGACCAGCCATACAAATCAGCAGCTGCATTACAAAAGGCCGGCGTTATTTTTTCCATTTCCGATGACGATCCTCAAACGCGGGGAAAAAATATTTTGTTTAATGCAGGCACCGCCGCCACTTATGGTTTATCAAAGGAGGAAGCATTGCAGGCAATTACTTTAAACGCGGCGAAGATCATGGGTGTGGCAGATAAAGCCGGAAGCATTGAAGTTGGTAAGGATGCAAATATTGTGATCAGTGATGGAGACCTGCTTGATATGCGTACGAGTAAAGTGACCGCTGCCTTGATACAAGGAAGAGAAATTGATCTTACTGATAAACATAAACTGCTTAATGACAGGTTTAATAAAAAGTATGATCTGAAAACACCAACAACACCTGCAAAACCGTTCTAAGAAATTATTGAAAGAATTAAAAAACGTCCCGGTTTAAGCGGGACGTTTTTTTATGAACCAGTTTTTTTTGACTTTAGCAATCATGACTCAATTTTTCTTTTGTGTCTCCGCAGGAGACAAATATCTATAGAACAGGATTCAAATTTGTTTATTGAACCCCGTTCGGGGTTCAACGCCTAACTATGATTTTTTTTATAAAAATTAAACTCCTACGGAGTTTAGTATCATTTTACGTTTCATGATGATGAGGGTCGTCTAAAGGTTTGCCACAATGCGGGCATTTTTGCTCCTTGTGTTTTTTAACTGACCTAAATTCTTCCAGGAAACCGACCGTAATAATACCGGCAGGCAGGGCGAATAACGCCACACCGGTTAACATAATCGTTCCGGCTAATGTTTTTCCAATTGTAGTATGAGGTGTCATATCTCCGTAACCTGTTGTGGTTAGGGTAACGACTGCCCACCATATAGTAGCCGGTATACTGGAAAAATCCTCTGGTTGCGCATTATGTTCCGCAAAATATAACAGGCAAGATGCGATGATGATCAAAAAGAGCACCATTATAAAACTTAAAAGCAGTTCATTCACTCTTGATTTGAAAACATTGAAGATCATTTGTGCTGACCTGGTATAAGCAGTTAGCCTGAACAACCTAAAAAACCGAAAAAATCGAAGAAGCCTCAGAATGCGCAGATCAAAATGCACGAGTGCGTAGAAATAAGTCGGTAAAAATGCGAGGAGATCAATAATAGCACCGGGACTTAACATATATTTTATCCGTCCTTTTATACTGCCTTTATATTTCGGGTCATGGGTGCAGCTCCACACTCGTAAAACATACTCAACAGTAAAAATTAGAACAGAGACCAGATCAAAAGTGTCAAACAGTTTTTTATGATTATCATACAGTGGATGCACTGTTTCCAGCATCACAGCAATTACATTCAACACGATGAGAGTGATTATAAAAATATTGATTGCTTTGTCTGCCTTTGATTGGCCGAGCTCAGGGTGCAGAAGTATGTGGACCTTGTGCTTTATTTTTTGGTACATAAATAGTCTTGGTTGACCAAGCTAAAGATATAAAGAAAAGGCACTAATTTCTAAAGCAACCAGGTTAATGTTTTAATCTTCTCTTTTTTATCATTCCACCTTTTATGTCTTTGATAGTGGTCATAACCACAAATGCGTTGCGGTCAATTTTATGAATCTCATTATTGAGCTTACTGATCTCAAGACGCGTGACAACTGTATAAATAATATTTTTATCATCCGAATGTCCCTGCTTACCAAAACCACCCCGGCCTCTGTAGATCGTAACGCCGCGGCCAAGTTTGTTGATGATCATTTCTTTTATCTCCTCGTTATGTGATGAGATAATCGTGACCCCGGTGTACTCTTCAATTCCTTCAATTACAAAATCAACTGTTTTAGAAGCGGCCAGGTAGGTGACTATTGCATATAACGCAATATCAATTGAAATAAAATAAGCGGCTACGCCAAAAATCATAATGTTTATGATAGTGATGATATCGCCAACTGTTGTTCCTAACCGTTTACTCAGGTAAAGAGCCAATACCTCAGTGCCGTCTATGACTGCGCCGCCGCGAATAGTTAATCCTATCCCGGCGCCAAGAAAAAAACCGCCAAAGACGGCGACAAGCAATTTATCATCGGTCACGGTACGGAAATTTATGAATGCGGCAACCAATGCAAGTCCTGTGATGGCCAATGCTGCCTTAATTGCAAAATTTCTGCCGATGACACCCAAACCTAAAAGCAGAAAAGGTATATTCACCAGAATAAGCATCACCGCGAGCTTGGCTCCCGTTAATTGTCGTATCAATAATGCTATACCTGTAGCGCCGCCATCAATAAAATTATTGGGAATCAAAAACCCTTTAAGCCCGAACGCGGCCGACAATATTCCTAATGAAATAAAAATAATATCCCTGACATAATTAACGGCACTTATTTTGAACTCGTGATAGGCTTTGGCAAATTCATAAGGGGTATAGTCTTTTTTTGTAGGTGTTTCTAGTTTCTTTTGACGAAGTACAGCGTCGACAATTATTTTCTGAAAAAACGGATTCATGTTCCATCTTAATTGGTGTTATTGCCCTTTTTTCAAATTTACCTATTAAATGGGAGAAAAGGCTATTGAATAACGGGTTGTTACAAATTTTATCTATTAAAATCAAAAGTTATGTCCGGTAATTAATTTAATTTTCAGCTATGCCATATCGAATATTTCTTGTGCTGACGACTCTCTTACTTAGTACCATACAACTCAACTCACAGCAAATCCTGGAACAGCTTGCAGGTAAGCTGATGAAAGAATATGAGAACTATGCTAAAGAATTGATCATATTGCAAACCGATAAAACTATCTACCGTGCCGGGACTGATATTTGGTTCAGGGCCTTTTCAGTTTCGTCCAATGGATTTCCTGTTGTTAGTAAGGACAAAGTAATCTACGTCGAGTTAGCGAATGAGAGCGACAGCGTTGTAGATCGTGTGCTTTTAAACAAAGAAGCGCTGCAATATAATGGCTCTGTTTCCATTCCCACTATTCTAAAACCGGGGTTTTACCAGTTAAGAGCATATACAAAGACTATTTTTCAGGAGCATCCTGCTGATATTTTTATTTCTTCAGTGTATGTTACCAATACCGCTGATAAAGCGCAGCCCGTAAAGCCGCAAACCAACAATGAATTCATTTACAAATTTTACCCTGAAGGCGGGAATCTTATCAATGGTGTGAATTGTGCTATCGTGTTTACAGCAACAGATAAATATGGCATCCCGTCGCAGGTTAGCGGGTATGTAAAAGATAATTTTGGAAATGAAATGGTAAAGTTTACCGGGAATGGTATTGGAAAATTTGTATTTGAACCTTATTCAAAGGACCGGAGATATAACGTGCATATCAAAACAAATAATTCTGGAGAACAGGTTTTTTCGTTACCTGCAATAACACCCGGTGCATTCCAGTTATCATTACAAAAACAAACGACGGAAGAACTTGTGTTTCGTATTGCATTAGGAGATTCTGTATACAACAAAAAAGCATCGTCTTATTTATTAGGGATTGCAAACGGTAAGATTTGCTTTGCCAGCGAAGGCAAAGCAATGTACATGGTAAATATTCCTGTAAATACGCTCCCGCATGGGGTTGTTGATTTTTATCTGTATGATGCGAATTATGAATTAAGAAGCAGGCGTACTGTATTTAATGAACACTATAATTCAGTTGTCACTATCACTTCAGAGAAGCAGGAGTACACTTCACGCCAAAAAGCAAAACTGAATATAAATATTACGGATAAGGAAGGTAAACCGGTAAAGGCTGTTTTTTCTGTCTCTATAACAGATAAAACACTTAATGTAGATGGTTCACCGATGCATTCAGCCGATATTTATATGTTACGTCGCAACAGCAGATTAGGGAGAAATGATTTCATTCATAATAGCGAAATGAGCGATCTGTTAGCGGTCACATTAAGCGCTGAAGAACCGCTGTTAAGAAGCATACCTGAAGTAAAAACGAATAATAATTTTCATTGGGATGGTTTAGAAATAAAGGGAAGGGTGACAGGGAAGCAAAATGAACCATTGTCTGGTCAATTGGTAATACTGGTGCCTGAACAGGAGACTACAGCGCTGAGTGACTCAACGGATAACAAAGGTGTATTTAGTTTTAAAGATATTACTTTTTATGGGAAAAAACAGTTTCACGTAATGATACCGTCTGTGTATGATAAACAACAAAAATATGCGATTACAAAAGAAGTAGTTTCATTTCCTGTTATTCGTACAGGATCACTCTACAATGTCAACAACCTTTCATTGATTAGTTTGCCGTCTTTTAATCAACTTTATGCGGACTCATCTATTTCCGGCGACACGAAAATATACCTGCAGCAGTTGGTATTGAAAGAAGGGGGTGGAAACAAGAAAAGCAATGTCCCAAAAAAGGGATTATCTCCACACCGCATAACTGCCGAGCAATTAGATAAATTGAGTTTTTCAAACACGGCGGATGCTGTAAAGATGTTGCCGGGTATAGTCATGATGGGCGGACGCTTAACTATCCGGGGTGGCATTCAGAATTTATCGGGTGATCTAAGCGATGTAGAACCGCTCTTAATTGTGAATGGAGTGAACACACACGCAGGATCCGTAGTTGATTACCTGAATTCGATTCCACCGACGAACATAGAATATATAGAAGTGCTAACCGGCCCGGAGGCCGCTCTGTACGGTTCGAGGGGTGGTAACGGCGCTATTGTCGTGAAAACAACCAACGAGTTAAGAGATGCAAAAGTTGATAAAGAGAGTCAAACTATTATTGCTTCAGGTTTTTATAAAGAGCAAAGTTTTTACGAGCCACCTTATGATACGTATGCAGTAAGAGAAGCAGATTTTACTGATAATCGTGCCACCATTTACTGGAATGGGCAGGTGATTACCGATGATGCCGGTAAAGCAACTTTTTCTTTTTATACTGCCGACCTTAAAAATGATTATACCGTAACGGTCCAGGGAATAACGGAGAAGGGTGAATTGATTTTTAAAACTTACACAATTAAGAAAAAATAGAGATAACCCTCAGGCTAACAGGTAATATTTATTGATAGTTCTGCCATCGTCGGTAAAAAAAATACGCATTCATAGGAGTGAATGCGTAAATTATTAATTCGCTGATCTTAGTTGTTATTTCAGGTCATGCTTCCTTTCCGTGACAATTTTTATATTTCTTTCCGCTACCACATGGACAAGGATCATTTCTTCCAATTTTTGGTGCAGCTTTTACTGGCCGCTGTTTTACATCTGCACCCGAAGGATCGTAATAATCTTTTTCATTAGCTGCATAATCCTGCCCCGCCGTATCAATTTCTTCTTTATTTGCTCTTAATTTACTAAGGTCTGTTTTTTCACGGCGACCTTCTTTCAGCGGCGCTTGTTGTTCCTGCACAGGCAATGATGCATGACACATAAATGAAACAATATCCCTGTTCACACCACTATCCATGTTTTTAAACAGGTTAAAAGCCTCCATTTTATAAATCACCAACGGATCTTTTTGTTCAAGGTATGCTGTTTGCACACTTTGTTTCAGATCATCCATTGCACGCAAATGTTCTTTCCATGCATCATCAATAACTGCCAGTGTGATATGACGTTCCAATGAATCACAAAGTTCCTGGCCATTTGTGTCAAGCGTCTTCTGCATGTTGGTCAGCACGTTGATGATCTTACGACCATCACTAAAGGGTACCATCACATTTTCAATATGATTTCCCTGTGATACCCGGATATTCTTAAATACAGGTAATGATTGTTTTTTTAACTCTTCTTTTTTCCGTTCATAATTTTCGGTGGCTTCATTGTATAACCTTTCCACCAGCGTATTTTGATCTGTTTTTAGAAATTCGTCTTTTTCAATTTTGGTGTCCAACCCAAAATTTACAATGCAATCAAGCTTGAAACCTTCATAGTCTTCCTGTTCACGATAAATACTAATCAACCCTTCGGCTACTACGGAAAATGCATTATCAATATCCAGCGCCAGTCTTTCTCCAAATAACGCATGTTGACGTTTGCCATACACTACATTACGCTGCTTGTTCATCACGTCATCATACTCCAGCAATCTCTTACGAATACCAAAATTATTTTCTTCAACCTTCTTTTGTGCTCTTTCAATACTTGAAGTGATCATGCTATGCTGTATCACTTCACCTTCTTTATAACCAAGACGGTCCATGATCTTGGCAATCCGTTCACTACCGAACATACGCATCAAATCATCTTCCAGGGCAACATAGAATTGGGAAGTACCCGGGTCACCCTGTCTTCCTGCACGTCCACGAAGCTGCCGGTCAACGCGGCGGCTATCATGCCGTTCGGTACCTATGATCGCTAACCCACCTGCTTCTTTTACACCGGGTCCGAGTTTAATATCAGTACCGCGACCAGCCATATTAGTCGCAATAGTTATAGCGCCGGGTAATCCAGCTTCCGCAACGATCTGTGCTTCGCGTGCATGCTGTTTTGCATTCAATACATTGTGGGGGATCTTTTTTACCTGCAACATCTTGCTCAATAACTCACTTACTTCAACTGAAGTAGTACCAACAAGTGCGGGTCTGCCTGCATTACGCAATACTTCGATCTCATCTATAACTGATTTATATTTTTCTCTTTTGGTTTTGTAAACAAGATCCTGGTGATCTTTACGGACCATGGGTAGGTTGGTAGGAATAGTAACTACATCAAGTTTGTAAATATCCCACAGCTCTTTTGCTTCTGTTTCCGCAGTGCCTGTCATACCAGCCAGCTTATGATACATGCGGAAATAATTTTGCAGCGTGATAGTGGCATAGGTTTGTGTTGCTGCTTCAATCTTTACATTTTCCTTTGCTTCAATAGCCTGGTGCAAACCATCCGAATATCTTCTTCCATCAAGAATACGCCCCGTTTGTTCATCTACTATTTTCACTGCACCATCAAGCACTACATACTCTACATCTTTGGTAAAGAGGGTATATGATTTTAATAATTGTTGCACAGTATGTATACGGTCCGCTTTTACACGAAAATCATTCAATGCATCTTCCTTTTGATGCATTTTTTCATCGGGATTCGAATCTGCCTTTTCAATTTCTGCAAGACGCACACCAATATCAGGCAACACAAAAAAATCAGCATCTTCACCTGACTTGGTGATCATTGCAATGCCTTTATCTGTAAGATCAACAGAATTATTCTTTTCATCAATATGAAAAAGGAGTTCTTCATCCACTTTAGGCATTTCCTTTTGCTGATCGGCGAGGTAATAGTTTTCGGCCTTTTGCATCTTTACCCTGATACCCTGCTCGCTTAAATATTTGATTGTAGGACCATACTTTGGCAAACCACGATGAGCTCTGAATAATAAAAGCCCTCCGCTTTTGGGATCATCATCGCCTTCGGCAATTCTTTTCTTCGCCTCATTCAAATTGCTGCGTACAATCCTTTCCTGTGCCTCCACCAGTTGCTGCACTCTTGGTTTTAAAATATGGTACTGCTGATCTTCACCTCTTGGTATAGGACCAGAAATGATCAAAGGAGTTCGTGCATCATCGATCAATACACTGTCGGTTTCATCCACCATGGCAAAATGATGTTTGCGTTGCACCATTTCTTCTGGCGAGTGAACCATGTTATCGCGGAGATAATCAAAACCAAATTCATTGTTGGTGCCATAAGTTATATCAGCGAGATAAGCTTTTCTTCTGTCGTCACTATTAGGTTGATGTTTATCAATGCAATCGACCGTTATGCCGAGCCATTCGAAAATAGTTCCGTTCCATTCCTGGTCACGTCGTGCGAGGTAATCGTTTACCGTTACAATATGCACTCCTTCCCCCGCAAGTGCATTCAGATAAGCAGGCAAAGTAGAGACAAGCGTTTTACCCTCACCAGTAGCCATCTCAGCAATTTTGCCTTCGTGCAGAACCATCCCGCCAATCAACTGCACGTCATAATGCACCATGTTCCAGGTAACTTGTCCGCCTGCTGCAGTCCATGAATTTCTAAAAATGGATTTGTCACCATCAATTGTCACATAATCTTTTTTCACGCTCAGGTCACGGTCCATTTCCGTAGCCGTCGAAATTATTTCCTTATTTTCTTTAAAGCGCCTTGCCGTTTCTTTTACCACGGCAAATGCTTCCGGTAAAATTTCTTTTAAGGCTTCCTCTATTTTTTTGTCCCTGTCTTTTTTTAGTTTATCCACTTCCTGGTAAATGGCATCTTTGCCAAAAAGGTCGTTGAAGTGAAGTTCTTCCGCCTTTTTATTGGTAGCAGCAATTTCATTATCAATTGCGGTAACATGATCTTTTATTCGCTGCTTGAACTCTTTTGTCTTATTCCGCAACTGATCATTGGTCAACGATTGAAAAGAATTAAAATGTTGGTTGATTGTTGCGACCAGTGGTTGGATCTTTCTTACATCCTTCTCCGATTTACTGCCGCCAAATAATTTGGAAAAAAAACTCATATCTTCTTTAATTAATAAGGTTCGAAAATCACCGTGGTAAAACAGTGATTAGCCCGTCAAATAAAATGCTACAATATGTTGGTAGCCAAATTGACAGCTCCAAAGTGTTGCCTTGGGAGGGGGGCAAAGATAAGGCATAGTTTCTGCTTTACCCTCCTGAATTTCAACGAAGCATAGTACTAATTGGCAGATTAAAATTGAGAGGTCGAAATAATATTTTGTATAATTTTTATTCGCGATAGCCGAAGCAATCTCAGCATATAATGGAACGGTTGGTATGGCGAAACAAGTTTCGTCAAAACTTCTTTTCGCAGTTTATCATTTCATTAAGGAACTTTACCATCGCAATAAGTATTAAACAGTAAATAAATTTATGAGCCGTACATATCTCTTAGCCTTAACTTCAGTCTCAACGTTCTTTCTTTTTTCCTGCACCAGCGATGAGATCGGTAGTAGCAAAGACGTAAACCCTGAAGCCGTATTTTTCGATTACGAGATCTGGGCAGAAGAAGGTAGGGAAGATGTGACGGTAAATGTTCAATATCGAATGGGCGGGAAAAATGGAACTACACTGGTATTGGACGAACCCAGCAAAGTACTGCTTGATGGGGAGCAGTTAAAAGTTGATAGCGCCAAAGTGACCGGTGCGTATTATGAAATTCAAAGGCCAATTGCCTCCTTTTCAGGCAAACATTCCATCACTTTTATTGATTTGAATAGGAAAGAGTATAAGGAAGAATTTGAATTTACACCGTTTAGTCTTGATCCGGATGTGCCATCCACACTGAACCGCGGTAATCTTGTTTTTAATTTCAAAGGACTTGACTCAATTGCTTACTTGAATGTGATACTGACTGATACATCTTTTCAAAGCGCTGATATTAATGATATAGATACTGTAAAAAATGGCCGTCTTGTTATTTCAGCAGACAGGCTGTTGGCTCTCATCAATGGACCTATCAATTTGCAATTTCACAGGGAAGTGGAAAAGCCAATGCAAAATGGTACAAAAGAGGGTGGGAAGCTCTATATCCATTATGGATTGAAGAGGGAATTTGAACTCAAAGATGGCCCTAATTTGTAACCATTTTCTTTCAACAAACTTGTGGTTTTTTACCCCTGAGCCCGTACTTTTGCGGCCTGAAAAAGATAAGACGTCAGATAGGTCAATTGGTTAGTTTTTGAAGCTCCATTTGAATAATATGACTTTTATGACCGATATAACATAAAATTAATATCATGGCAGGACAGTTGAAAGAAGTTCGGAATCGCATCAAATCAGTTCAAAGTACCCAGCAAATTACCAAGGCAATGAAGATGGTTAGCGCCGCTAAGCTGCGTCGTGCTCAAGATGCAATTATTCAAATGCGTCCATATGCAAAGAAAATGCAGGAGATGCTGAGCAATATTGTGAGCAATGCTGGTGGGGGCACCGGAATGACTCTTGCAGCAGAAAGACCGGTTCAAAAAGCTTTATTGATCGTTATCACCAGCGACCGCGGACTTTGCGGAGCCTTTAATGCCAACCTGATCAAGCTTGCTAAAGCGACCATCAACGAAAGATATGCTGACCAATTTAAGAAAGGGAATGTGACGATCTGGAGTATTGGTAAAAAAGGCTACGAACATTTTTTGAAAAACCGGTACAGCGTTTCTAATGCGTATAAAGATATTTTCCTTGATTTGAATTTTGAAAGTGTGCAAAAAGCTGCGCAAGCGGCAATGAAGAGTTTTGAGAATGGTGAGTTTGACGTGGTGGAAATTATTTACAGCCAGTTTAAGAATGCGGCAACCCAGCGTTTTGAAGTAGAAAGATTTTTGCCAATTCCTAAAGTTGAAGCAAAAGCTGGTGCTACAAAGGCTGATTTTATATACGATCCTTCCAAAGAGGATTTGATCGCAGAGTTGATGCCAAGGATCCTCAACACACAACTATACAAAGCAGTTCTGGATTCCAATGCATCTGAACACGGTGCACGAATGACCGCGATGGACAAAGCAAGCGACAACGCGAATGAAATCCTGCGTTCATTGAAAATTTCTTACAATCGTGCAAGACAAGCTGCAATTACAACTGAGCTAACGGAGATCGTGAGTGGTGCGGCAGCATTGCAGGGATAAAGCCGCCCCCTGTCCCCCTAAAGGGAGACTTAGGTTACACATTCATTGTTTCCTTGAAATAGCACTTAACAGTATGTTGATAATTGGGTTATCGGCTTTGATTCCGTGATTGTACATTCGTTGCGTCTTCCAGATATTTATTAGGACGCATTTAGTTCTTTATTCAAAAATTAATAAACCGCTTCACAGCATTTATGTTAGAATCTGAATGTAGTGTAGCATATAAATTCCCCTTTAGGGGCCAGGGGCATGGAAATAAACAAGCTGATACCGCACATCGAAGCACTCATATTTGCGAGCGATAAACCATTAACGACAATGGAGATCGTTGATCTTGTCAACAATGCTTTTTCTTTTATGGATGACAAGGTTTCGCTTGACCAGGTAGAAACATCTTTGGATGGAATTGTTGAAAAATACAAAGCAGAGTTTTATCCATTTGAAGTAATTCAGAGCGGCGGCGGTTGGCAGTTCCTTACAAAGAAAGAGTATCATAAAACCATTGCTCAATTGAATGGCGATAAGTTTTTAAAGAAACTTTCAGCAGCCGCTATGGAAACCCTTTCCATTATTGCCTACAAGCAACCCGTAACAAAGGGCCAGGTGGAAGCTATCCGGGGAGTGAGTGCTGATTATGCCATTCAAAAATTGCTCGAAAAAGAATTGATCGTCATTAGTGGTCGCAATGAAACAATGCCCGGTCATCCACTTGTATATGCAACGTCAAAAAGTTTTATGGATTATTTCGGAATTAACTCACCTGAAGATCTTCCAAAAATAAAAGAAGTACTCGCTGAGCAAATTATTGAACCCACAATTGTCAGCGAAACAGATTTTATATCTGAGGCTGTAAATACCGAAGCTGCTCCTGTTCCTCCTGCTGTAGATGCAGTTAACCTTTCAGTAACAGAAGATGGTCAGTTAATCGAAAATAAAGACCCGGCTGAAGGAGAGGAGGGTTAAACCCGGGTTCGCGTAGGGTGGAGAATCAAGAAACACCCTTCTTCGTTAGTATAGCCTAACAAACAGTTTTCTTTTTGCATCGTTTATAAAAATGTTTTTTAAAGATTGGTTCTGCAAACGGGATAAAAAATCCGAGAAAATCCATTAAATCCGTGTCATCCGTGTTCCTATCTTCGCCGACATGTCGCTACAACTTTCTGCAGAACAATTACAACAAATAGCAAGGCAATTCGGTACCCCCGTTTATGTTTACCATGCTGAAAGAATAAAAGAACAGTATAATAGATTATTATCTGCCTTTGATGGAGTGGATGCAAAATTCTTCTATGCCGCAAAAGCCTTGACGAATATCAATGTGCTTAAATACATACTTTCTATCGGCTGTAATATTGACTGCAGTTCTGTAAACGAAGTAAAGCTTGCATTAAAAGCAGGCTTTGAACCACAGAATATTCTTTATACTTCCAATAATATTGCTTTTGAAGAAATAGAAGAAGCAAAAAATATCGGTGTGCATATCAATATTGACAGCATTTCAAATCTTATAAAGTTCGGAAAGAAATTCGGGCATAGTTATCCTGTTGGCGTTCGTTTACGCCCAAATATTATGGCGGGTGGTAACCTGAAGATTTCTACCGGTCATGCAAACAGCAAGTTTGGGGTGCCGCTTGAAAATATTAAGGAAATACTGGATGTTGCCAATGAGACCGGTTTATTCATCAAAACACTCCACATTCATACCGGAAGTGAAATAAAGGATGTTGAAGTTTTTGCGAAAGGGATTGAAGTGTTGTTTGAAGTGTCACAACATTTTCCTGACCTGCAGGTGTTGGATTTGGGCGGTGGATTCAAAGTGCCATACATGCCTGGCGAAGAAGGAACCGATATTCCTTTACTGGGTAAAAAAGTGAAAGAAGAGTTTGATTTGTTTGAAAAAAAACATGATCGCCATTTACAGGTTTGGTTTGAACCCGGTAAATATATTGTTAGTGAAGCGGGTTATTTTATCACCACCGTAAATGTTATCAAAAATGCGGGGAATAAGATTTTTGCAGGTGTTGATAGTGGTCTGAATCATTTTATCCGACCGATGTTTTATGGTGCATACCATGAAATCGACAATATTTCAAATCTTTCGGGGGCAAAACGCGCTTATAATATCGTTGGTAATATTTGTGAAACAGACACGTTTGCTGAAGACCGTCAACTCCCCGAAATACATGAGGGCGATCATCTTGTTTTTAGAAATGCCGGTGCTTATTGTTTTGAAATGTCTTCGCACTACAACTCACGATTTAAACCCGCTGAAGTAATGGTGAAAGATGGAAAGACATACCTGATCCGGAAAAGAGATGAATTGGAAGATCTGCTCAAAGGCCAAATTGAGGCATTGTAGATTATGTAACTTTATCATCAATGGAATCAAGCTTTCAGCTATTTGCAAAGCAAATGACAAGTCCTTTAAAGTTTAGAATGTTTTTACTTTCTAAGTTACCAAGCGCCTATTTTTCCGGGGTGAGAGTAAAAGCGATTGATGAAAACCGATGTGAAGTAACCGTTCCTTTCAAATGGTTTTCTCAAAATCCTTTTCGCAGTACGTATTTTGCATGTTTAAGCATGGCGGCCGAAATGAGTACCGGTGCATTAGCGTTAGGTCATTTGTACAAAAGAAAACCGGCAGTAAGTATGCTGGTGGTAAAGACCGAAGGAGAGTATTTTAAGAAAGCAATTGACAAAACTACATTTGTTTGCGAAGCAGGATCGGAAATAAGGAGAGTGATCGAAGAAGCGGTGGCAACTGGCGAAGCAAGAACAATAAGGGCAAAGACGATAGGAAAAAATAAAGCAGGCGATACAATTGCAGAGTTTTTTATTACATGGTCTTTTAAAGCCAAAGCCCCCAAGGGGGAGTAAGGAATGGCAACTAAATTTATAATTAACAAACAATCTCCTGGGAGGAACGACGACGTTTCTCCTTCAGGGTGCGGAGAGGTATGAAAATAGCATTTCACGGAGCTGCAAGATGTGTAACCGGTAGCAAGCATTTGATCACGTTGAAAAATGGAAAGAAACTGCTGCTTGACTGCGGTATGTTCCAGGGAATGGGAAAAGAAACAAATGCGCTCAATCGTTATTTTGGATTTGACCCCATGAAAATTGATGCCATGATCCTTTCTCATGCACATATCGATCATAGCGGTCTTATTCCAAGATTAATTAAGGAAGGATATAAGGGACGAATTTTTTGTACACCTGCAACAAGAGAACTTACCAACGTGTTGCTTGCAGATTCGGCTGAAATACAAGAAGACGATATAAAGTATGAAAATAAAAGAAGAGCAGCGGCCGGCCAACCCTATCTTACTCCTTTGTATACCATTGAAGATGCCAAAAAAGCAGAGGAACATTTTGTAACCGAAGAATACAATGGTTGGTTTGATGTTATGGAGGGCGTGCAGGGGTTGTTTACTGATGCCGGTCATATTATTGGCAGCGCTTGTGTTCATTTGCGAATAATGGAAGATGGAAATACAAGAACACTTTCGTTTAGTGCCGATGTTGGCCGGTACCGTGATATTATTTTAAAATCTCCTGAAAATTTTCCGCAGGCAGAATTTCTGTTGCTTGAATCTACTTATGGGAACAGCCTGCATGAAGAGCATCTCACAACGCCTGACCAGTTATTGCAATGGATCGAAAAAGCATGCATGGTAAAAAAAGGAAAGCTGATAATGCCTGCTTTTAGCGTCGGCAGAACACAGGAAATTCTTTTTGCATTAAACCAACTGGAATTTGAAAACAGGTTGCCTGATCTTGATTATTTCGTGGACAGCCCTTTGAGTGTCGAGGCGACCGAGGTTGTAAAAAAATATTCCGGGAATTTTAACAAAAGAATTCAGCTTGTGATGCAATCAGATAATGATCCGTTTAATTTTAAAGGATTAAAATATATAAAAACTGTTGACCAATCTAAACTTCTCAACTTTCGCAATGAGCCTTGTGTTATTATTTCTGCCAGTGGAATGGCTGATGCGGGAAGGGTAAAACACCATATCAGCAACAACATTGAAAATAGCCGAAATACCATTTTGATGACTGGGTATTGTGAACCTAATTCTCTTGGTGGTCGATTGGTGGCAGGTGCCAAAGAGGTAGGAATTTATGGCGTAGTACATGAAGTTCATGCCGAAGTGGCATCCATTCGTAGCATGAGCGCACATGGAGATTATGAAGACTTGAGTCAGTGGCTTGCCTGCCAGGACCCAAAACAAGTGAAAAAACTTTTCCTGGTGCATGGAGAATATAACGTACAACAAGACTTCAAAACTCGTTTAATTAGAAAGGGTTTTGATGATATCGAGATACCTGAAATCCATTATGAGATTGGGTTAACATAGCCTATCTGACCGCGTTTATAGAACCTTTCGCTTTTTCTTGCCTTTTTTTTCACAACTCCTTAATAAACCCGGGACGTAAAATTGCGTTTATAGTGTAAGAATTTTAAAACAACTCATATTATGAAAACAATAAATTTGAAAACAGCAGTTGTGGCGGTATTGACGATCGGATTACTTGCTGGCTGTGCAAGTTCGGCTCATATAGAAAAAGACGACACAGTAAACTTTAACAGGTATAAAAGCTTTACATGGTTACATGGTGAAAATGGTAAACTGGAAAACCAAAGTGATTTGATGGAATCCAAGATCAGGGGGGCGGTAACCAAAGAATTTGAAAAGATCGGTTGGAAAGAGTCCAAAAACAAACCTGATGTGATCCTTGATTACGATGTGCTCGTGGAAAGATCCAGTAAAGAACAAAGAGAACCAGTTTACAGCCAGCCTTATAGCAGGTTAGTGTTTAATCCTTACACGAGGCGTTATGTGACGATCTATTATCCTTCGCAATTTTTGGGATATGAATCGTATGAAAAAGTCATCAGAGAAGGAACTATTACAGTAACGATGCTTGATGCAAAAACTGACAAAATAGTATGGCAGGGTTGGACCACAGCTGAAGTAAGCAATCGAAACCTTACAAATAAAGAGATCCAAAGAGCGGTGGCTAATATTTTTAAGAAATCAGACTTAGCCAAGCGATAACTTATATCCATGAAGGACGGTTTTGAACTATACCCTCTCGCCTGAGGCGAGAGGGCTTTTTTATTTTAAAAAGTTTTTGTCATCAGGCTGTTGAAACCTATCTTTGCCGCCCTGAAACAAAGAGGCGTTCGCTACTGAAACTTCAGAAAATCAGGCCCGTTCGTCTAAGGGCTAGGACACCACCCTTTCACGGTGGTGATACGAGTTCGAATCTCGTACGGGCTACAAAAAGGCTTTGATTTTTCAAGGCCTTTTTTATTTTGTGGTGACGACACCGCATATAAAATTTTATGCTCATAGGTGTTCCGATGGAAAGTTGCTGTGGCAATATTCCGGAACAAAGAATACACCGGAGTATTGCGTATTACTCGTTGGACCTGTGTGTAAAGCCGTTGATTTTTCAATTTCATGATTCATCGACACTGAGGTTGCAAGCATGAATAGATTATACAGTACGGAATTTATTATAGTCAAAATCTGAGTGTCGGAAAACAACTTTAGATGACTGCTTTGTTGGCGCCTTAACGGTCCCCTAAAATATTTCAACTATCGCACAAGAAAATCTGCATAATGTTTTTCACATTTCACTCATACTCTATTGACGAGAGGTAAACAAAATTTACATTGATTGAAAATTTTTACTTAATTTCCTGCCATGCCACCATCCCGCCAACTCGCCGCCATCATGTTTACCGATATTGTCGGATATACAGCCCTGATGGGTAATAATGAAAAAAGAGCTTTTGAACTGCTTCGCAAAAACAGGGAGATACAGAAACCTGTCATAGAGGAATTTGGTGGCCGGTGGATAAAAGAACTTGGTGATGGTGTTATGGCAAGCTTTCCTTCTGTAAGTAATGCCGTGTATGCTGCAATCAAAATCCAGGAAGCTTGTTACAATTCCAAAGCATTTGAATTGCGGATTGGCATACACCAGGGTGAAGTGGTTTTCGAGAATGACGATATTTTTGGCGATGCCGTCAATATAGCTTCGCGACTCCAGGTATTAGCCCCACCCGCTGGAATTTTTGTTTCAGAATCCGTCCAGCGGGATCTTTCGAATAAAAATGATATCAGGACGGAATTTGTAAGAATAGAAAATCTTAAGAATGTAAAGGACCCGGTCAGGGTGTACAGAATAGTTTCCGCGGGGAAAGACATTAATGAAGTAAAGAGCCAGCGACTTACCAACGCATCCATTCTGCCGGATTTTGATTACGATATCCATATCAGCTACCGGTATAACGATAATAAATACGATGGCTGGGTTTCAGAATTTGTGGAAAAACTTAACCAGGAGTTGAGCGCTACATTAAAAGACCGGCTTTCGATTTTTTTTGATAAAAATCCTGAAGACAACCGGGAAGATGGATCTTCAGCACAAAAAATAAAATCACTGATATTTATTCCGGTTATCTCTCAAACCTATTGCGATATCAATTCCCCGGTATGGAAAAACGAGTTCAGGATCTTTCAGAATGAAATAAAAAATGACAGTATTGGCCGTAATTTAAAATTGTCCAACGGTAACACTGCTTCGCGGGTAATACCCGTAAAGATTCATGATATTGATACGGACGACGTCAAATTACTGGAGTCTGAGCTTTCAGGTAGCCTCAGGTCAATTGATTTTATCTATAGAGAAGAAGGAGTCAACCGTCCGTTAAGTCCGGCAGACGATGAAAAACATGCCATCGCATTAAGGCCGATGTACCGCAACCAGATAAACAAACTGGCCAATGCTATTAAAGAAATTGTTTCAGCTATAAAACTTAATCAAAAAGGTAGTTCGGTTGAGTCTCCCTCTTATCATCCAACTGCTCGTCAGATAGTGCCTAATGTAATTTCAACTTCTATATCATCGACAATAAAAGTACAGGTGATAGACCGTCAGCGTCCTAATATTTATCTTGCATGGACCTCCGGCGATCTTAAAGAAAGCCGGGAGGAGATGGCTATCATACTTCAAAAAGCGGGGTTTAATGTTCTTCCTTCTGTTGATTGTCCGGCTGATGATGAAACTTTTAAGGAGAAAACTGCCGAGGCAATTAAGAAATGTGTTTGTTCACTACATATGTTGAGCGGAGAGTTTGGAAGGCGTTTCGAATCAGACGAAGAAACATCGTTTCCGCAGTACCAGTTTTTAGAGGCAAAGAAAAAAATTGATTCTCCCGGAACTGATTTCAACGTATTTGTCTGGCTTTCCCCGGATAATACTAAGTCAATTAAGCCATCCCAACAGGAATTTATTAAATATATACGGAATAATATTACACGGAACATGATGTTTTCAAACAGTCATGGACCCATGCAGCTGGTAGATGATATGCGTGTCGTAATCATGAAACAAGACGCCAAGGTTTATGATTCCAAAGACACCGATATATTTTTTATTTTCAACCAGCAGGATGAACATGAAGCAAAGAATATTGTTGATGAACTAAGCATGGAGTTTCCGGTCGAAACCCTTAATATCCTTCCCGATGGAGAAGAATCTTACCGGGAGATGTCGTCACAGCAGATTCCAAAAAGTAAGTTAGCAGTAGTGTATTTTAAATATGCAGCTGATTGGGCACTTCCGTTTATTAAGCAGATTTGGAAACAGGTGGGCGGCGCTTCTTCTCCAACTCCAATGTTCCTTGTTGGCGAAGATAATCCCCACACAAACCTGGCCCGGAATTTTAAAGCGCCTCGGGTAACATCTTCAATAGTTCCTAAAGAAACCATCCCTACGGAAGTCAAAAAAGTCTATAGCAAAGTAATTTAACAACGAACAAGCCACCACCATGTTCGAAGCAGAACAAATTTGTCCTTATACGGGGTTAAGGTCCTTTACTGAAGAGGAATCACTTTATTTTAAAGGCAGGGAGGATGATATTGACCAGGCCACGGAACAACTGCAACGAAATAAATTCTTAATGCTTACGGGGGCATCAGGTGATGGAAAGTCTTCCCTGATATACGCGGGGATTATCCCGAACGCAAGAGCGGGTTTCTTAAAATCAAAATATACGCAGTGGTGCGTAGCAGATTTTAGACCAGAACGAACGCCATTTAATAATTTATGTAAAGCAATTGGCAGGCAATTAGCTATTCCGAATACTTATACCGTTCAGGCTGAATTGAATCACGGCTTTTCTGCAATTGTCGATTTATACAAAAATTCAAAAAGATATATTGATACCAATTCCATCGCGTGGCAGGTAGCAGATGATACCGGCAGAGCAGCAATGAAACGTGAAGCCGCGAACCTCATCATTCTTGTTGATCAGTTTGAAGAATTCTTTACCAACCCGGAGAATTATCACAAAGGTGTGCCTTCAAGTGACGCCAATCTTGTTCTTAACTTACTATTGGAAACGGCACGTATTGCACTAGATGAAGACTTGCCCATCTACATTGTCTTCACGATGCGTTCAGACTATATTGGCCAGTGTGCTGCGTTTCGCGGATTACCTGAGTATATTGGGTTCTCACAGTTTTTTGTGCCCAGGCTTAACCGGACACAATTACAACAGGTGATTGAAGAGCCTGCTGCTTTAAGTGGTAACCGTATTACGAGAAGGTTAACAGAAAGACTTATCCATGATTTAACTGAAGGGGTAGATCAACTTCCCATTGTACAACATGCACTAAACCAGATATGGCATGCTGCCGATAATGGTCAAGAAGAAATGGATCTTATCCATTATGCTATGGTAGGGGGAATGCCGGTAAATGAATTGCCCGATGAGCAGGTTGACAGATTTAAGCAATGGTTTGAAGGCCTGCCGCCTGATATCAAAGCTTGCTATCATGAACCGAATCTTCAAAACGTTCTGGATACCCATACAAATAAACTATATGAGCAAGCTGAAGAGTATTATCTACATAAAACTGGAAACCGGATGTCAGATGAGGATACAAAAAGTATAATAAGGACAGCATTTATATGCCTCACCAAGATTGACCAAAGCCGTGCGGTGCGAAACAGAATGACATTAGGAGAAATTACAAGTATAGTTGGAAAACCAGCATTCGGAACAAAAGAGGTCGGTGAAGTATTGAATATTTTCAGGGAACCTGGGAATACATTTATACGTCCTTTTATGTTGGATGACCCCGAAAGTCAAACACTCAGCGAAAACACTGTACTTGATATCACACACGAAAGTCTTATACGGAACTGGGAATACCTTGAACAGTGGGCAAAAGAAGAATTTGATAATTATACAATTTCGCTGGACTTTGAACAACAACTAAACCGGTGGGTCGAAAGTGATAAATCGAATGGATTTCTCCTGTCGATCGGGCCACTGACGTATTTTGAAAACTGGTTTAATACTGCAAAACCAAATGCACACTGGATCGCCCGCTACCTGCCGGAAGAGATAGATCAGGATAAAAAACTATCAAAAGCAAAACTTGTGCTTACTAATGCGCAGGAGTTCTTAAAGCGAAGTGCCGGAAAACATGTGGTAACCCGGACCATAATGCGATACGGTGCGAAACGCATTGCAGCAGTGCTTGCGATTATTGGGGTGTTAACATTAAGTTCGTTTGGTATAAGAGATTATCTGCGCAAGCAGAATGATCATGTGCTGAAGACGATCAAGCAACAGACATTTGAACTTGCAAATGTACCGAGACTAAGCCCCGAGTTTCCCATTCCTGTAATTACAGAACAACTTATACTGAATAACTTAACGATTCCTGAAGTAATAGATGCAATAGAAGATCCAAAACAAAAAATAAAAATTGCAACAGGTATTGCCACGCAGTTGATTTACCAGGGCCGTTATGAACCTAGAAAAGAAATTCTGCAAAGTTTGTCAATCGGTGATAGCCTGCTGGAACAACTCAACTTAACAGTCAATAGCCGTGAACTTTCTGAAGAGCTTAAACTAATTCATGATTTTTCCGCAACAGCAGGACTCGCTTACTTTTTAAAACAGGATACGTCTCTGAAGTCTATTGTAGTACACAATGCAAAACGGTCCGCCCGATGGGCGCTGCATATTTTTAAGGAACAGCCGGACGGCTTTACAGATATCCAAAACTTAAGCCTTGCGCTTGATAACGGTATCAACCATGCAGTATTTTCTCAGGAAGAAATCAACGAATTGCTGGCAATTCTTTCTCCATTTGAAAACAACGCTAAAACCCCCTGGCTTGAAAAAAATTATCAACGCGATAAGGTGCTGGTGCGTGGCGGAAATAATTACGGTCCACGGTTTAACGGACTTTACCAGGACCTGGCCTATTTATATGCCGCGGCGGGGAAGCCGGAAATGGTGCTGAAATGTATTGATACTTTACTCCGGTACCAGGAAAGTTTTTACCAAAACGACTATGCTACACATACAGAAAATGCCTCCCACATTGCAGCAGTATTTTATATATATGGAGTCACAGATCATATTGAAAACTTCGTAGATGGATATTGCAATCGAAAGAATACCAGCAGCACAGATTTTTATAACCGTTTAGTATCATGGGCTCTGAGTAATATTGATGTGACATCAACTGCGAATTTTTATTCAGGAGGGGGTGGCCAGATATTCTTCAACCTGAATTTAAAATTCTCAAGTGATGAAATGCTGGCTTTTTTCTTTACAAAATTTCGCGAAGAAATTTTAAAAATTAATGATTCAGACCAACGGAATTTTTCACTGGCAGTCGCTCTCAAAAATGAAAGTGCATTAAATGCCTTTCGAAAGGAAATCAGGGGCATTGCGGACACAGACAACGATCCGCGGCATGCAGACGCAATCAGGCATTATCAAGAGGTGTCAAAGGAATTTTTGAATCAGACGATGAGCTTTGTTGGTACCTCCGGTGCTGACTTAATTACAATGCCGCGAAAATTTCTCTTTCTGTATCCTGATTACAGGGTTCCGTTTCATCCTTTTGAGCCACGATCAATCGTACAGTTCTATAATTCGAGCGCTTTTATCAATTATGTTTTAAAAAATAATCTATTTGATTCTCTGTATGAAAGCGCTGATGAATTCAGGTATTTTGAGCTTTGGCTGCTGGATTACCAGGTACTCGTTTGTTCCCGGGATTTTTTTCTGCGTGATCCTATGCCCAGTGCTATCATGGAAAGGCTTGCATCAAAACTGGAGCAACGAAAAGCAAATCAATCTGCTGATCTGAATATTCTTTATCTCCATCTCAGCGATCATGCATTTAATAATAACAAGGTGTCAAATGGCATTGACTACCTGAAACGGATACAGCCGGATAAACTGCTCAACGCATTTCAGTATAAGAATTTTGTTTTCGTCAATACATATTCTTTTGAGTTGGTCGGGAAAGCAATAGCTGATTTATCCGTTAATAATCAGTTCGACCTGGCTTATACCTTACTCAACGTATTTAAGAAAGAGATAAACCGTTCCTCGCTTTATGCATATGCAAGTCAGTTAGTAACACTAAAAAAACAGTCTCCTGAAATAGCGCAACGTTTACTTGACTCTGCCCGCATCGAAATGAACCGGCTTGATAACCCGGCTGTATTTCAGCCCAACAGGCACCAGGTGGCCATGGCGCTGATGTATATAGATCCCGAAAACAACTCAGGAGAGGCGTACCGTACAATTAAGAATTCCTTTAATAAGTTTGAAGCTATATGGAGATTTACCCGCGCATTTGCTATTCAGGGCAATCTTTATAAAGGACAGCAACAAGCTCCTGTTCTTATTTCAGATGGAGACAAAGCCGGATTTCTATCGAGTTTAGTAGAGGGGTTTAATTTAATACAACTTAAGAAGAAAGAGTGGGAAAAATTCAAAGCAAACGAGTTTCTTTTTTCACGAAGATTTCTTCCTTACATAAATGAAAGTGAGTAGATGATCGATCAACTAACAATATGCCCCTATACAGGACTACGGTCATTTACCGAAGAGGAAAGTCTTTATTTTAAGGGCCGCGACCTCCAGGTGGATCAAATCACCGCGCTCTTAGAGCAAAATAAATTCCTCATGGTCACCGGTGCTTCGGGTGAAGGGAAATCATCCCTGATTTATGCTGGTCTTATTCCAAATGCAAGAGCCGGATTTTTTAAAGCGAAGTACACGAATTGGGTTGTTTCTGATTTTAGACCGGAACGGAGCCCGGTTAACAATATGGCTGAGGCGTTGGCAGAAACTTTTTCTACAAACACTTCTACTATTGAAACAGAATTACGACGTGGTTTTTCTTCACTCGTGGATCTTTATACCAATTCTGATTTTTATATTGATGAATCAGACGTCCAATGGCAGCACCTTAGTGAACAGGAAAAAAAGAACAGGAAAAGAGGCGCGGCCAATTTGATGATCATTGTTGACCAGTTTGAAGAATTTTTTACCAATCCTGAGAATTTTTATAACGAAGCTCCCTCACAAGATTCCCAGATTGTCGTTAACCTGGTTCTAGAAACGGCCCGGATTGCCATTAAAAGAAATATTCCCGTATACGTAGTATGTACAATGCGTTCTGATTATATCGGGCAGTGTTCTGCTTTCCGGGGTTTGCCTGAGTATATTGGTTTTTCGCAATTTTTTGTACCAAGATTAAAACGTAAAGATCTAAAACAGGTTATTGAAGAGCCTGCTATTTTAAGTGGTAACAGGATCTCGCAGCGATTGATTGAGCGACTGGTCTATGATATTGCAGAGGGTGTGGATCAATTACCGATTCTGCAACATGCCTTAAGCCAAATCTGGTTGGCTGCCAGCAATGGCGGGCAAGAGATGGACCTTATTCATTATGCAATGGTGGGAGGCATGCCCGCATCCGAGTTACCCGATGAAGAGCAAGCTGACTTCAAAAATTGGTTTGATTCCTTACCACAAATCCGGCAGAAATATTATCAGGATACAGGACTAAATAAAGTAATAGAAATTCATGCAAGCGTTTTATACGAAAATGCCTGGGAATATTATAACGCTAATCACCCGGGAAAACTTATCACACAGCATGATGCAAAAAGAATTATTGCACTGACCTTTAGTTGTCTTACAAAGATTGACAACAGCCGCGCAGTCCGTAACCGTATGTCACTTGGTGAAATTACTGGTATCATTAACACACCTGCATTTACTCCGACAGTAGTAAGTGAAGTGCTGAGTATTTATCGTGAAGAAGGCAACTCGTTCATCAGGCCTTTCAAAACGGAAGACCCGGCAAGCCATAAAATTTCAGAAGATACTGTTCTGGATATTACTCATGAAAGCCTGATCCGTAACTGGAATAAGCTTAATACATGGGCGAACCAGGAGTTTGAATTTTATTCTACCTACCTGGATTTTAAAAAGCAATCAGATCGCTGGAAGAACAGTGGGAAGAACAGTGACTTTTTGTTACCAATAGGGCCATTAACCTATTTTGAAAATTGGTATAATAAATGTCAACCCAATGCCGGATGGATAAAGCGTTATTCTGAAATTCAGGAAGACAAAGCGAAAGCTATTAGCGATGCAGAAGGCGTGCTGGCAGATGTCCGTGAGTTCATTAAACGCAGTGCACGGAAAGTTGCAGTTACAAGGGCATTTATGAAGTACGGACCCCAACGTATTGCCACGGTGGTCGCTATTGCCGCAATGCTTATACTCAGTGGATTCTATTGGTATGATGCCGGAAAGAAACAAAACAAAAGTGTAATTGAAAAAGTCCGCTCAGAAACATTAAACCTGATGAAAAGCAAGGAGGTGGGTTATAATGTAAAAGCCTTGCCGCTGTTAATTGAAGAACGGTACGAAGCGGGTTCTATGTTGAAATACTTATCCGGATTAGATGCTAAAGGAAGACTAAGCCTTGCGATTGAAACTTATAAACAGGTATTATTATTTGACAAGCATGATACAAGCGTAATCAAATCTGAACTTACTAATCTGGTCCAGGCTGGCTTCAAAGAATTAATTGCGAGGAAAACCGATTATTCATTTTTAATGACTGAACTGAATAAGTTCACTACGCTGCTTGCATATGACAATTACTATAATCCATCAGGAGGTACCGAAAAATTGCTTCGGGATTTTGTTGATGAAGGGTACCAGTTGGCATCGGTATTTTTTAATACAAAGACATTGTTCCAGGCCACTATACCGCATGAGTTGAATTATGGTATTCAGCAATGGCTCACGTTTGGCAATGCGGCTGCGGAAAAAGTAAGTGCAATACTGGGATTGGTTTCTCCATTTGAAGAAACCGGCGGAGGATCTTTATTTAATATTTATTATTCTAAAGGAAGCTATGAGATCAATGGTCGCGTCCCCAACGATTTTAACGGGGGTTATCACACGTTGGCTTCCCTGTATGCGGCGCTGGGGGATACGGCTAAAGTCATTCAGTGTTTTGAAAGGATAAGGCAATCGGGGCAGAATGATTATTTTACCGGCAGCCTTTTCAATAATTACACCAATATACTCACCATATTTTATCAGTTTGGCTATCGTGAAAAAACGGGCAGCCTGGTCAAGTGGCTTGGAACTAACTACGCGTCTAATACACCGACGACAATTTACCGAAATTCAGTTATCCGTTCAGGATATCTAAGTCATTTGTACCGCGTAAATATTAACAAAGGCATTCTGCGGTCGTACAAAGGCTATTACTTTCCCAATGGGTGCCTGGCCAAACGTGAAGTATTTAATGCGCTGGCAGATGATTATGAAAAGCTGATTATCGAGTTAACCAACACATCTGAAAAAAATTATTTAATGGCGCTGAATAAAAAAAGAAGGGCCATGTTTACAGATAAATACCATAATGACCGGAGTTTGCCAGCCGATTCAATTTATCTGAATAGTTTGCTACAGCAGGTGGTTGATCACTATAGGCTGATTGATAAAACATACCTGGATACTGCAATGACATCTGTTACGCTTCCTTATTTTGGCGATGGTGTTCGCAACCGGCAGTATAAGCGCAAGCATTTGCTTATTTATCCTGATTATATGGATGGATGGTTCAGCTGGACATATCACTCCGACCTTTTTTTCAATTTTCTTGATAAGAACAAACTGTTTGAAGAATTTTATACTACACCCCAAGAGCTGGGACTTATCCACTATTGGTTCGCCAAGGCAAATGAGAAGAAACCATTTATGGATATGGGGAATTTTGACAATAATTATCACCTACGTGATGAAACGCTTATAAAAATACTGACATTAGCTGAAACACATCCGCAGGGTAAAAGTCTTGATCAGAATTTAGTCTGCCTCATCTTAGCTATCCGGGCTTTTGACCGGAACGATGTGGAGACCGGGATGAGATATTACAATCGGTTTGACAAGGGAAATTTTGGAGCTTCAAGAGATAAATATGAATACCTGGAAAAGACCTTCTTTCTTAATATGCTAAAAGATCTTTGTGTGAAACTTGCGTTGGCCGGCAAGCATCAGGAAGCTGTTGAACTGGCAGAGAAATTTGAAAAAGATCATGAGAAAGCGTTTGCCTATATTTTTATGGCTGAAAAACTTTACATGAAAAATGCTGATCCGATTGCTTTTGTTTATCTCGATTCTGTGTTTTCTAAATCAAAGGAAATTGATTTTTCACAATTTAATTTTGGAGCAAACCAGGCGATAGATTTCCGGTTTAATCTAATACTTCTTATGTCCCGTATTGGCGGAAAGAAATTGAATTCTTTATCATACAATTTCCTGTCAGACATCATTGAACAGAATAAATTTTTCGGCGTATTAAGCAGGGTATATGGCATTGCGGAAGAGGGTAATTTTTACAGGGCCTTAACCGCCATTCCCTCAACGCTTACAGAAACAGAAGAGTTGACTGCACGTTCGTTCATTGTCTGGCAGGCTTGCCGCAAAACAGAGCTGGAAGAAGGAAGACAACAATGGGGAACGATGGATAATTTTATTACACATGACTTTAATTATATATTTTTTCTGCCTAACTAATGAAGAAATATAACACCATATTTTATTTGCTCTTTATTCTGCTTATCATGGGAGCCTTCGCTTCCATGGCGCAAAACAGCTATGGTTTGAAAATCATGGGAGGGGTTGCATTCGTGTCGGCATTGGTTTTTATGGTTGAGTTCATTTCCTTGCTGCGCAAAAAGGACAACAGGGATGTGTATGGATTGGCAGAAGCGGCATGCCTGTTTATTCTTTCCATCGTATTTGGCCTGCGGGTCTTTTATATACATTTTTCTTATATAGAATTGTGGTTTGGTGCGGCCGGGCTAATTCTTGTACTTCTTTACCTGCGGAAAATGATGATTCGATTCCGCCATTACCGGCAGCGAAATAATTTCCTTGCATTACTGGTACTCCTTTTTCATTTTAGTATTATACTTTTTCTTCTTTCACTTACGTTGGTTCCCTTTGCGCCCAAAACCAGTGAAGTGACCGGCGCCGTGGCCTTAGTTTTATTATTTGGCTTTATCGTCGCGGCATTTTTTAAAAGCGATCTGCTGGTGGAGGGTGAAAAAATTTCTGCATTTAAGATGGTGAGGAATCTAAGAGATCATTCGGTGATCATTGCTTCACTGTTCTTATTATTTTCACTTTACATTGGATTTAACAGGATTGGAGTCCTTCCCGGTATTTATTCCGATGAATTTCCTAGAGCCTATTTTGAACTGGTCGATCAGGCGGCTACCAAAAAAGAGAAACCTATAGCTGGCAAATACAAATACGAAGAGTTTATGAAGAAATATCAGCAATTCCTGGAGCATAATAATCTTAAAAACCAATAATCAGGTTTGATAAACTTCAACAACATGGAAATTACGATACGATGCACCAGACTACATCGACCGCTGCTTTGAAATGCTTCCCTGAAAAAGAAACTGCTTCATTCCATTGGCCCCTTTAGTTGCTATTGCAATGCCTGAACCGGCACCGGATCCATATCAGTAAAGACTTTATTTTCTCCTGCCATTGCCCAGATAAAAGAATAATTGCCTGTGGCTACTCCGCTGTGAATACTCCAGCCTGGTGAAAGAATAGCCTGCTCGTTACTTAAAAAAATATGTCTTGTTTCATGCGGTTCGCCCATAAAATGAATGATGCGTTGTCCTTCCGGTAAATCAAAATAGAAATAGGATTCCATTCTCCTGTCATGCAGATGCGGCGGCATGGTGTTCCAAATACTTCCTTTTTTAAAAATGGTAACTCCCAACACCAATTGACAACTTTGAATACCGTCGTTATGAATATACTTATTAATCACACGGTGATTATTGTTATCAAGACTTCCCATTTCAGCAGGCAATGCTTCATCAGGCTTCATTAATCGCGTGGGGAATTCATGATGGGCCGGGCACGAAAATAAAATAAATTTTGCAGGATTGGTTTTATTAGCGCTGCTGAAAATAACTTTTTGTTTTCCCTTGCCGATGTAAAGACAATCTTGTTTTTCCAATTCAAATTTTTCATCATCAACGCTTATATAACCGTTTCCGGAAATATTAATAATACCGAGCTCACGACGGCTGAGAAAATGATCCGCTCTTAATTCTTCATAGGTTTCCAATTGCAAGGACCGATCGACAGGGTTTGCTCCCCCAACGATCATTCGATCATAATGGGTGTATGCACATTCTATTTTATCGGGTTGCACCAAATTCTCAAGTAGAAATTTATTCCTTATTTGTTTTGTTGTGTATTTCTGAAAATCTTCCGGGTGCACCTGGTGAATAACTTTCATATTTATTATTTCTTTGAACGATAAAGCTATGAATAAGATGCATACGGACGCTGCCATAGTTCCGGGAACGTTCCCGAAAGAACGGACGACACATTGTTTACTGTTGAACACGTCGCTTCGCTCGCTGCAGGCCGTTCGTTGCAAGAAAAGTTCAGTGGAATTAATACAGATGGGTACATATAAAAAGGTCCCGCTTATAGCGGGACCCCGTACATGTACTTTTATAATTATAGTTTAAACCCAATTGTAAAACTTAATACCCTGTGTTTGTTAATATCATCTTCTGAGCTGTTGCTTCCTGATTGCAATTTAGCGAGTCCTAAACCATAGTTTGCAGATAATACGATCGTCTTTGTTTCAATACCTGCTGTTCCATTCAAACCATAATCAAACCGTTTCAGGATACCAAAACCTGCTCCTTCATCATAATCCAGCGTAGTGGGATCGTCGTCACTCCATTCAATATTTTTTTCACTGCTAAATGACGCACCGAAAATTTTTCCTTCTGTTTTATTCTTTCCCGCAATACCCACTGCGAGATAGGGACCTGCACCTGCAAAAAATTTTGTGTCACTACCAAGGGGTGCCTTGAAAACAAGATTCAAGGGTACTTCGATGTAAATGGGATTCGATGTCGCTTTAAAATAATTTGCATCTGTCGGATCTCCGCTTTGGGTTTTCGAGCCTTTGCCTGTAACAAGAAGCCCCGGTTGTAACGCTATAAAATCAGATAAATTGAAATCACCAGTAATACCCGCCTGGAAACTGGTAAGAGTTTTTGCATCGTCAATTCGTCCGCTTTCGGTGATAGATACATTGGCAAGATTTAAGCCGCCTCTTAATATAGCTGAGCTTTTCTGTGCATTGGCACTCAATAAAATAAAGAGGGGAAGGATCAATAAAATGAACTTTTTCATAATTGTACAGTTTAAGTTTTCGTTCCTTAGAGGCAAAGATGCTGCCAGAGTTTAATGCCAG
This sequence comes from Chitinophagaceae bacterium, assembly GCA_025923075.1. GTDB lineage: Bacteria > Bacteroidota > Bacteroidia > Chitinophagales > Chitinophagaceae > VBAS01. The sequence continues at coordinate 11,661 of JAICGN010000025.1, read as the reverse complement.
ACAATATTATTCAATTATAATTTTATTGTAACCTCACTGATCGTCATGACGTCATAGATGCAATTTTATAATAATGAAACGAACGTTTACTTATTTATTATTGTTGTTCTATTCTGTTTCATTTGCAAGAAGCTTTCCAGGAGTGAATGATTCTATTGAATGGAAAGAACTGGCTAGGGATAAATACACTTTTCATTACACGTCAGCTGATCAACACATGATAAAAAAGATCGATAGCTATCTTCAGTCAGGTGTTGAATATATTGTTGATAATTTTCACCATTCGTTTGTCAACAAGTTTGATGTATATATTTTCCCCAACCGAACGTTGATGGATAAACAATGGCAAAAAGAGTGGGGTGATTCAAGCTTTCAATCACAATGCTGGATGATCGCAAGCGGCGTAGCACACAGGCTTGATATGCTGTCACCAAATGCATGGGCGAAAGAGGCGTGTGATCATAACGGAAATGACTCGACAGAGATCCGGCAGGTTATATGGCATGAGCTGGTTCATGTATTTCATGGGCAGTATAACCCGGATCACACATTTAATTATATTGAAGGTCTGGATTGGCTTGTGGAAGGCCTGGCAACTTATGTAAGTGGACAGTTAGATGAAAAGCGACTGCAAAGAGTAAAACAGTTGAGCAAAGAAAATAATACTCCTTCGATCCTTGAAAATTTTTGGAAAGGACAGGAGAAGTATGGATTGTCCGGCTCGATGGTGAATTATATTGATAAAACTTTTGGAAGGACGAAATTGTTTGCACTTTTGAAATTCACAAATAAACAGGATGCGTTGAAATTTCTTGGCTTATCAGAAGAACAATTAATTAAAAACTGGGAAGCTTCATTGACGCAGTAATACGATTTCCCTTATACATAGATGAAGCATTATCGTTATCTTTAAGAGTAAGAAATTTTGCTATGGGAAATAACGATGCTGCCAAATTCATGAAAAAAGCTATTCGCCTATCTATTGCCAATGTTGAAAAAGGCAATGGAGGGCCTTTTGGTGCTATAGTGGTGAAAGACGGGAAAGTAATTGCCAGGGGAGTTAACAATGTTACCTCAACCAATGATCCAACAGCACATGCTGAAGTGGTAGCTATTCGAAAAGCCTGCAAAGTGTTGAAAACATACCAGCTTACCGGGTGTGAAATTTATACGAGCTGCGAACCCTGCCCGATGTGTCTTGCCGCTATTTATTGGGCAAGGCCTGATAAAATTTTTTTTGCAGGAAGCAAAGAAGATGCTGCTGCCATCGACTTCGATGATAAATTAATATATGAGGAAATAGCAAAACCAATTGCTCAGCGGAAAATTCTTACACAACAACTATTGAGGGACGAGGCCCTTGAAGCGTTTAGAAAGTGGAGTGAAAGTCCCAATAAAATTGAATACTGAATGATTCAGTTTATCCTCAATAATCAAACTATTAAAACCAGTTTTGCACCTGGTAGTACTGTGCTTGATTTTGTGCGTTATCATAAAAGATTGATGGGAACAAAGATCGGTTGCCGGGAAGGTGATTGTGGTGCCTGTACCATCCTTGCGGGAAATATAGAAAACCTGCCTGCCGGCAGGCAAGGTGAAGATCTTGTTTATCGTTCGGTGACTTGTTGCCTGATGCCATTGGCTAATGCGCAGGGAAAACATATCGTTACCGTAGAAGGGATAACCGGAAAGCAACTTTCTGCTGTGCAGCAGGCACTGGCAGATACGAATGGAACACAGTGCGGTTTCTGTACACCTGGCTTTGTCATGTCGCTTACGGGATTTGTACTTAATCACAATGAATCAGGCTTTGATGATGCGATCAAGTCCATCGATGGCAATATTTGCCGCTGTACAGGGTACAAATCAATCGAAAGGGCAGCAAGAATTTTAAGTGATGGATTAGTAGACAAACCAAAAACAAATACAAGTGAATGGTTGGTAAAAAATAATTTTATTCCTTCTTATTTTATTGATATCAAAGAGAGATTACTGCATCTTAAAACGGAAATTGAAAATCGTCCTGCCAAAACAAATGGTTCATTAATCATTGGGGGCGGAACAGATCTGATTGTTCAGAAACATAGGCAGGTAAAAAAAGCAGCTATAAAAAATTTTTTTGATAACAGGGACCTGAAACAAATAGCTCTGAAGAATAATAAATGTGCCATCGGTGGTTCCGTTACGGCTACGGAGTTTTCAGAGTCGCCAATTATTCAAAATATTTTTCCAGACCTGGAAAAATATATAAAGCTGATCTCTTCCACGCCTATTCGTAATATGGCTACTATGGCTGGTAACCTTGTGAATGCTTCTCCTATTGGAGACATGACGATCTTTTTTTTGGCTCTGGATGCCGAAATTGTTTTGAGTAATGGAAATTCAAATCGAACGATTTACCTGAAAAATTTTTATAAGGGATATAAGCAACTTGATAAGAATGATGATGAGTTTATCGAAAAAATAATTTTTACAAAGCCACCCAAAGATTCAGTATTCAATTTTGAAAAAGTTTGCAAACGCACCTGGCTCGATATCGCATCAGTTAATTCAGCCTGTTTAATGCAACTAGGTACGGATGGAACCATAAAAGATATTCATTTATCCGCAGGCGGTATTGCTCCATTCCCTAAATATCTTTCTGGTACTGGAGCTTATTTAAAAGGAAAGATCATTAATAGCGGGGTTTTGAAAGATGCCGTAAAAATTATGAATGAGGAGATTGCACCTATAACTGATGCCAGAGGAACAAAAGAATATAAGCGGCTTTTATTAAGGCAATTGTTTTGGGCGCATCTACCACAACCCCTAAATGGACTAAGAGAAGTTTTAATTCACCGTTGAGTCTATGCTTTTAGACGAAAAAAATAAAAATATTAAACGGTTTCAGGACTCCCGTTCAGGGATTGGGGGTCTCAATGCTGATGCACCCGGGCATGTTACGGGGAGATCGATCTATGTAGATGATATTCCGGCAATGGAGGGACTGTTGGTACTTAAAATTCTTGATTCACCTGTCGCGCATGGTACGATATCAAAGATGGAATTTGCAGATGCTGAAAAAACGGAAGGAGTAATAAAGATCTTTTCGTATAAAGATATTCCCGGGGAAAACCAGATCGGGGGCATCATTGCCGATGAACCTTTACTTGCAGAGAACGAGGTGCATTTTTGCGGTCAACCTATATTAGTTGTTGCAGCGGAGAATGAAGATGCTGCTGAAGATGCGTTGACTAAAATAAAAATCGAAATTGACGCCTTGCCTGTCATTACAGATCCACGGGTTGCTTTTTCTCAAAACAAATTATTGTCGCCTTCAAGAAAATTTAAAATAGGGGACTCTTCATCGGCTTTTGCCCGATGCAAATATGTTTTTGAAGGCGGCACTGAAACCAATGGGCAGGAACATTTGTACCTGGAAACCCAGGGAGCTTATGCGTATCCAACCGAGCATGACAGTGTAAAAATATTTTCCAGCACCCAGGGTCCTACACAGGTGCAACGAACTACAGCAAGAGTCTTAGGAGTTGGTATGAATAAGATCGAAGTTGATGTAAGCAGGCTCGGGGGTGGTTTTGGAGGTAAGGAAGACCAGGCATCGGCATGGGGAGCAATGACTGCATTAGTTGCTTATATTTTAAAACGACCTGCAAAATGTATTCTTCATCGCATGGAAGATATGCGGATGACTGGCAAACGAAACCCCTATAGCAGTGATTATAAAATTGGACTGGATGAGGATTATAATATAATTGCTTACGAAGTAACATTCTATCAAAACGGAGGAGCCGCCGCAGATCTGTCACCGGCAATATTAGAACGTACATTATTTCATTGCACTAATAGCTATTTTATCCCGAACGTAACGGCAACTGCTCATTCATGTAAAACCAATTTGCCGCCTAATACAGCGTTCCGTGGTTTTGGCGGTCCGCAAGGCATGTTTGTGATTGAGTCCGCAATTGATCACGCGGCAAAATATTTAGGTATTGATGCTTCAGTGATTCAACGAAAAAACATGCTGGACGATGGCCATGAGCTGCCCTATGGCCAAATCATTAAAAACAGTGAAGCAAAAACTTGCTGGGACGAAGTAATAAGTAAATATGATATCGAAGCGATCAAAGAGGATATTGATGCTTTCAACAAACAGAATGAATTTGTAAAAAAGGGAATGGCATTGATGCCGGTTTGTTTTGGTATTTCATTTACCAATACAATGATGAATCATGCACGGGCGTTGGTCCATGTATATTCCGATGGCTCAGTCGGTGTAAGTAGTGGTGCAGTGGAAATGGGCCAGGGGGTAAATTCTAAACTGATACAGGTTGCCGCAAAGACACTTGGCATTTCAACTGATAAAATAAAATTAGAGACAACCAACACAACAAGAGTTGCCAATACTTCACCTTCAGCAGCAAGTTCTACGGCTGATTTGAATGGCAAGGCACTATTGCATGCATGTAACCAGATCAATGAACGGCTCCACTCATTCATAAAAACAGAAATAGCCAGCAATATTGAAAGTATCGTTGAGGTAAAGGATGAACGGGTTTATATTAACGATGAGCCTACTGTTTATACCTGGAAAAACTTAATTCAGCAGGTCTTCATGAAAAGGATCAACCTGAGTGCAAAAGGCCATTATGCTACTCCGGTTATTCACTTTGACAAAACAATTGAAAAAGGTCATCCATTTGCCTACCATGTTTATGGCACCGCTATTATTACTACAACGGTTGATTGCCTTCGCGGAATATATGAGATCGATTCCGTGCATGCCGTCCACGATGCAGGTTCAAGCATTAATCATTTAGTCGACCTGGGTCAGTGCGAAGGTGGCATTGTACAGGGCATTGGATGGATGACGATGGAAGAAGTTGTATATAACGAGGAGGGCACATTGCTTAGCAATGCACTCAGTACTTATAAAATTCCCGATATTTATTCTGTCCCTAAAGATCTTACAGTGCATTTCCTGAATACAGATAAGAACAATTTGGCAATTCTTAAATCGAAAGCAGTTGGTGAACCGCCCTTGATGTATGGTATCGGTGCTTTCTTTGCCATTCGTAATGCCGTACTTGCATTTAATCCGGGATCAACGATCAAATACAATGCACCTATCACTCCTGAAAAGGTTTTGATGGGTTTGTATAGTATGTAGTGGCCGGGCGGGGGCCGTGTCCGACGTCGTGAAATGTAAGAAGTGAAACGTGAAAGCCTGGTAAATACATTCTCGCGTCTCACATCTCACATCTCACGTCTGACGTCTCGCGTCTAACTTGATACTTTCATAATAAATTATAAAATTGAATAAATGAGAAAGATATACAGTAACCAATGCTGGGTTGAGAATAAACTTCAACCAGCGACAATCAGTATTGAAAACGATATTATTGCGGACGTTGACTATAAAAAACAGGAAGATGCGGAAGACGTTGGTGATAGTATTTTGATGCCCGGCCTCATTGATGTTCATGTACATATTAATGAACCCGGTCGCTCCGATTGGGAAGGTTTTGATACAGCCACAAAAGCTGCAGCAGCCGGCGGCATTACTACAATTGTTGATATGCCGCTAAACTCAATTCCTGTTACTATCGGTTTGAGAGCCTTCAATGACAAGCTATTTGCTTCGGTAAGCCAATTGCATGTCAATTGTGGGTTTTATGGTGGTCTTATTCCGGGTAGTTCATCACATCTGGAAGAGCTGATAGATGCAGGCGTTCTTGGAATAAAATGTTTTCTTACATACTCAGGAATTGAGGAATTTCCAAATGTAACAGAAAAAGATCTGGATAAAGCTATGCCGATAATTGCAAAGCATAATATTCCCCTGCTCGTGCACTGCGAGATTTTTGATAAGGCAGTTGCTAGCGACCCGGTAGCTGTCGGGTTTGAAAATAATCCAACAAGCTATAAACATTTTTTAGCTAGTCGTCCTAAACAATGGGAAAGTGATGCAATCGAATTGATGATCAAGCTTTGCCGTAAGCATAATTGCAGGGTACATATTGTTCACGTCTCATCTGCGGAGTCATTGAAAAAAATCGAAAAAGCAAAACACGAGGGGTTGCCTGTCACTGCGGAGACTTGCCCGCATTATATCTACTTCAATGCAGAAGGTATTCCGGATGCACGTTCTGTTTATAAATGTGCACCACCAATTCGGGATAAGAAAAACAATGACTTATTAAAGAAAGCTTTGCAAAATGAAATTTTGGATTTTATTGCTTCGGATCATTCGCCTGCTTCGCCTTCTATAAAAGAAATCGAAACCGGTAATTTGATGAAAGCATGGGGAGGTATTGCGGGTTTACAGTTCTTATTGCCTGCGTCGTGGACTGCTTTAAAAGAGAATATGACATTGGAAGAATTCATTCCATTAATTACTGCACAGCCTGCTGAGTTTATTAATGAAAGGAATAGAGGTGAGATCAACGCAGGTAATTATGCAGATCTCGTGATCTGGGATCCTGATGAAAAAAGAAAAATAAGTGAAGAAGATATTTTATTCAGGCATAAAATAAGTCCTTATATTGGTGAAGAGCTTTTTGGAATGATTCAACAGACAATTGTAAATGGCGAAACGGTGTTTCAGGAAGGCCAGGTCATCAATCAAAACAAAGGCAAATGGCTTTTGAGAAAGCAAGAGAAATAATCAAAGAACAGCCTTCATATACCCTGCTTACCGATCTGGCCGCAGAAAGATTGGGAGGAAAAGTCTTGTATGCTACTGATGACTTTTTTGCAGTAAAAGAAAATCTTATAAAGCCTGGCCGTGGCATTTTTATTCCTGATAAATATACTGATCGAGGGAAATGGATGGACGGATGGGAAAGCCGGCGTAAAAGAATTCCGGGTCATGATTGGGCAGTTATCCGGTTGGCAACAAGCGGAAAAATAACTGGCTTTGATATCGATACCAATTTTTTTCTTGGCAATCATCCTCCACATGCATCTATTGAAGCTGCTTATATAAATAATCCATCATTCGGTACAGAACCGATAGCTGTCGGGTGGGATAAAGTCTTATGGAAAGAAATTTTACCCAAATCACCTTTGGACGCCGGTTCACAAAATTTCTATTTAAGTAGTAGTGACGAATTATTTACTCATCTGCGACTCCATATTTATCCGGATGGAGGAATAGCAAGATTAAAGGTGTACGGAAACGTTTATAAAGATTGGAGTAGTCAAAATAAAAATGAAGAGATCGACCTGGCAGCCGCCATCAATGGAGGAAAAGCATTACTATGTAATGATATGTTCTTTAGTTCTATGAACAACCTCATAATGCCGGGCCGCGGCGTTAATATGGGCGATGGTTGGGAAACAAAAAGGAATCGTACACCGAACAACCGTGATTGGGTGATCGTAAAGCTTGCGCATATTGGGACGATAGAGAGAGTAATAGTTGACACCTGCCATTTCAAGGGCAATTATCCTGATGGCTGTTCCATTGAAGCATGTTATAGCACTGATGATAACCCGGTAATTGAAAATAAAGCAAAATGGGAAATGCTTTTATCCCCTCAAAAACTTAGTGCGGATCGTGAACATGAGTTTATAAATGAAATAAACAAACATACACCCGTCAGCCATGTACGATTGAATATTTTTCCTGACGGAGGTGTAAGCAGGCTAAGACTATTTGGAAAGATTTGAAACAATAATGGTTCTACATATTGTACTATATGGAATACTTGCGGTTATATTGGTGATGCTGACGATAATGTCTTATAGAATTCCCGCCATTATCAAACATACTCCTTCAACCGATGAAGAGAAACAGCAAGAGAAGATAAATACAACGCAGAATTTTATTTATGCAGGAATTGTACTTGTTATACTTGCAATAGTAGGGAATACTTATTTATTAGTGAAAGGAACTCCGCGGGAAAGTCATTTGATGGAGTGGCTCAATATTATTATCCGTGTTATGCATTTCACATTTGGCATCGCATGGATAGGAGCTTCGTTTTATTTTGTTTTTCTTGAAAATGCACTCAACAGGACGGAAAATGTAAGAGATGAGCTCGCTGGAAATCTTTGGGCCGTTCATGGTGGCGGTTTTTATTATCTCGAAAAATATAAAGTGGCGCCTAAAACAATGCCCAAGCATTTGCATTGGTTTAAATATGAAGCTTATTTTACCTGGCTCTCAGGTCTCGGTTTATTGTTTGTGGTTTATTATTTTAATACTTCAGCATTATTAATTGATAAGAATGTTTTAGATATAAGTCCTACGGTAGCTATAAGTATTGGCATCGGTTCTTTTATTATTGCATGGATAATTTATGATCTGCTTTGTAAATCACCAATAATTAGAAAACCATTGTTGTTTGCGACTCTTGGCTTTGCATTACTGGCTGGTTTTGCATATTTCTATACACAGGTTTTTAGCAGCCGGGCTGCGTATATCCATTTCGGGGCAATGATCGGAAGTATTATGGTAGCAAATGTTTTCTTTGTGATAATCCCTTCGCAGAAGGCAATGGTAAAGGCTGCGAAAGAAAATAGAGCGCTTGATCCCCAGTTGGGAAAAAATGCACTGGCTCGTTCACTCCACAACAATTATTTCACATTGCCTGTGTTATTTGTTATGGTGAGTAATCATTTTCCCTCAACATTCGGATATGAACATCCATGGCTGGTACTTGCGATTATTTCCTTGGGAGCCGCGGGAGTGAAACACTATCTTAATCTAAGGGAAAAGAAACAGCAAAGTGTGTGGGTAATGCCGGTGTCAGTTCTCATATTGTTAGCGGCTTGTTTTGTTTCTGCTCCGGCAGCTAATCCGAATGCATGTAAATCTTCCGTAAGTTTTGCCCGGATAAATACGATCATCCAGGATCGCTGTATAAGTTGTCATTCCACAAAGCCAACTGATGATGTTTATAAAGTGGCACCCAATGGAGTAACGTATGACACGCCGAATGATATTGTAAAGAAAGTAGAGTTGATTATGCAAAGGACAGTATTGACAAAGACAATGCCCCAGAATAATAAAACGAATATGACTGAAGCAGAAAGAGATCTGCTTCGGTGCTGGATCGAGCAGGGAGCATCAATAAAATAGTTTATGACGCTAACGGATTTTAATAAATTAGACAGGGATACTGCCGCTAAGGAGTTGTTTAGTTGTTGCGGGTCCCGGAATTGGGTTTCATTATTGATGCAAACATTTCCTTTTGGATCGCAGGAAACGCTGATTGAAAAAGCAAGAGAGGTATGGTATGAAGCGTGTGACAAAAATGATTGGCTGGAATCATTCAGCCATCATCCTAAAATAGGGGATAAGAAAAGGTTAACTGAAAAATTTGCAGGGAAAGAGCAGGCGGGTGTGGCCTCAGCAACTCAGGAAACAATTGATGCCCTGGCAAAAGCGAATAAGGATTATGAAAGGAAATTTGGATTTATTTTTATCGTATGTGCGACGGGTAAATCAGCTGAAGAGATGTTGCGTTTGCTGAAGGATAGATTAAAGAATACTATCGATGATGAATTAACAATAGCAATGGGTGAACAACATAAGATCACATTGATCCGATTTAACGAACTTTTAGAAGACCTTCAATTTGTAAAAATGAGTCAGATAACCACACATGTGCTTGATACAACTGCGGGTAAACCCGGGAATGATATTAGCATCATGCTTCAGCAATTGCATACTCATGGGTATGCGACAATTGCACAAGGAATTACCAACCGTGATGGAAGAATAGTTGATCTATTACCACCTGATAAGAAATTGCAACCGGGCGTTTACAAATTAGTTTTCGAAACCGGGATCTATTATTCTGCAAAAAGTATAAAAACCTTTTATCCGATGGTAGAAATTCAATTTATGATTTCTGATGATAGCCACTATCATGTACCATTATTGATAAGCCCATTTGGATATTCCACATATCGTGGAAGTTGATAACGATTAAACTTTCCGTATGAACTATACGATCCCGCTTAATAAAAAGGACAAACTGTTTGGTACCCTTAAAGAAGCGAATACCGCATTTCAAAGAATTTACCCGGGTGATAGAAGCGAACGACAACCTGTGCATACTTTATACGGAGGTGCCAATTTGTTTAAATATGATTCCGTAAGAACATTAGGGGAAAGAGCTTTAGAAGTATTGGAAACGTATGCTCCTGATCATAAAATTTTCGGAGAAGTATTTGGGTTTAATGATCCCGCATTCAGCAAACAGATCTTTGATAAAGTCATCAATAAATTAAAAAAAGAAGCGATTGAAGATTTCAGAATTGATTTTGAGGACGGCTACGGTAATCGCAGTAATGAAGAGGAAGATGAGACAGCTGTAACTGCGGCAAAGGAAGTTGCAAGAGGAATGAAAGAAAAATCACTTTCCCCTTTTATCGGTATCCGTATCAAACCTTTTACTGAGGAAATGAAGGAGAGGGGGTTAAGAACACTTGATATTTTCGTCAGTACGTTGATCAAAGAAACCAATGGAAAGCTGCCGGAAAATTTTATAGTAATGCTTCCGAAGGTCACAATACCCGAACAACCGGCAGCACTTGCCGCTTTCTTTGACATACTGGAGGAAGAATTAAAAATGGAAAACGGAAGTTTAAAAATGGAAATGATGGTTGAAACCACTCAATCAATTATGGCCATTGATGGAACAAATCCATTATATAAATTCATAAAGGCGAGTAAGGGAAGATGCCTTGCGATGCACTTCGGTACTTATGATTATACAGCCAGTTGCAGCATCACTGCGAAATACCAGGAGATGGATCACCCGGTTTGTGATTTTGCGCATCATATGACAAAAGTTGCATTGGCTCACACCGGCATTTGGTTAAGTGACGGCGCAACGAATACAATGCCGATTGGGCCTTATCGGGGTGATAGGTTGACCGCTAAGCAAATGGAAGAGAATAAAGCCATTGTTCATCGTGCATGGAAAAAAGGGTATGATCATATCCGCCATTCATTGTGGAATGGATTTTACCAGGGTTGGGATCTAAACCCGGCACAATTCCCAATGCGATATGCAGCAGTTTTTGCATTTTTTCTTGAGAGCTATGATGATGCAGTTGAACGGTTAAAAACATTTGTTGAAAAAGCAGCACGGGCAACATTAATTGGAGATGTATTTGATGATGCAGCAACCGGGCAGGGATTATTAAATTATTTCTTAAGAGCATTAAACAGCGGAGCAATCACGGAAGATGAAGTTTTAGCTACCGGCCTTACTTTGGACGAAATTCGCAGCCGCTCATTTAAAAAAATTTTAGAGAACAGAAAAAAGTAGAAAAAAATAATTTCTTAATTCAGTGAGCAAAGCTTCAGATAAGCAGGGTCATCAAAGTCCACCTTCGGGGGATTTACGGGGCTTGAATATTTGGGAATTTATAGCTGATAAATTATCCGCAAATATCAATCTAATGTTGTTGTATGTGCTGGATAGCGAAGGAAGTTCACCCGGTCGTAAAGGATTTAAAATGGCTGTGTCGGCTGATGGCGATTTATGTGGTACGATTGGAGGTGGGATAATGGAATTTAAATTAGTTGAAAAAGCAAGATCACTTTTGCACTCAGGGGTAAGAGATATTCACTTCATTGAACAATTTCATGACAAAGCTCATGATAAGAATCAATCAGGGATGATCTGTTCCGGCAGGCAG
>JAICGN010000024.1 GCA_025923075.1 Chitinophagaceae bacterium | reverse complement strand
ATTTTCAAAGTAAAGTAATAGGGATTGCAATCAAAGATCGGGGAGCGATTGTAACTGCGGGCCATAGCGCTAATGGAGCTTACTGGTTTGATAGCCAGGAAGGCAACTGGATCACTTCAACTTACTACATGACCGATCTGCCCCAATGGGTAAAAGATCTGAATGCGAAAAAATTAGTTGATAAATATTATGAGCAGGGGTGGAATACTCTATATCCGGCAAACACATATTCCCAAAGCACAAGTGATGATAAACCTTATGAAGCGAAGGGTCTTGGAACAGGATTCCCTTATGACCTTAAGAAATTTATTGGAAAAAGCAATAGTGCAATTTTATCGACGCCTCATGGCAACAGTTTTACATTTGAAATGGCGAAAGCAGCCATTGAAGGGGAAAAACTCGGCGCTGATGCGATCACGGATTTTCTTGCAGTAAGTTTTTCTTCACCTGATTATATCGGACATGGTTACGGGCCTAACTCAATAGAGCAGGAAGATGATTTTTATCGTCTTGATAAAGATCTTGGCGAGTTCCTTACATACCTGGATAGTAAAATAGGGCAGGGTCAATACACTATTTTTCTTTCCGCCGATCATGGCGTGGCACATGTGCCTGCATTTATGAAAGAAAATAAATTACCCGCTGGTACTTTTAATGAAGCAACAATATTGACACAATTAAACCAGCAACTAAAAGATAAATTTGGTCAGGCTGAGCTTGCGCTTACCATTTCGAATTACCAGGTAGTTTTAAATCATAACCTTATCAACTCGGAAAGGAAACTAAAAGGTGATGAAATTGCTGCAGCGACCGTTGATTTTCTTTCAAAACAAGAAGGAGTATTGAGAGTTTTTGACCTGCAGCGATTAGGAGAAGCTGCCTTGCCCTCGAAATTAAAGGAAATGATACAAAATGGTTTTTTCCCGGCTCGAGGTGGTGATGTACAGATCATATTAAAACCAAACTACATTGAGAACTTTCTTAACACAGGCACAACGCATGGGATGTGGAATCCCTATGATGCCCATATCCCGTTACTTTGGTACGGCTGGGGAATTAAAACCGGTAAAACTAACCGGGAAACCTATATGACGGATATTGCTCCAACTGTTGCGGCTTTATTGCGTATTCAGATGCCGAGCGGATGCATTGGAAAAGTGATTACGGAAGTGATGAAATAGTGTGAAGCAGAAAGAAAAAACATTTTTATATTTATATACGAACTTCCAGATTTTTTCACCACAAGCTATTATTTATGAACAAGTTTTTTTCCTCCCTGCTACTCGCCTTCATAATTTGCCTGCCTGTTTCTGCACAACAAGTAGATAAAGTAAAATTCTTTGAAGAAGAGTCGATCGTTAACGCCACGCTTGAAATGGATCTAAAAGATTTGCTTGCAAAAAAGGCCAAGGAAAGGTTTTTGCCGGGCACTTTAACGCTTACATTTAAAGACGGCTCAACAGTCACTGAAAAAATGGAAGCCTCAGCAAGAGGAAATTTCAGAAGAGAAACTTGCTTTATGCCGGGCCTCAAGCTCAATTTCAGAAAGGACAGTACATCGCGGTTGTATAAGTTCAAAGAATTAAAACTATCTAACGGTTGCAGTCCTGGTGAAGACGCCGGGCAATTAGTGATTAAAGAATATTTAGTCTATAAAATTTATAACCTGCTTACTGATATGAGTCTGCGGGTGAGGTTGATGAATCTCTCATTTAAAGATGTTTCGGGTAAACGCAAGCCCTATACGCAGTTTGCTTTTCTCATAGAAGATGTTGATGATATGGCGAAAAGGAATAAGATGATAGAAGTAGAGGGTACACCATATAACACCGAGCAGACCAACAGGGATCAAATGACAATAGTTACTTTATTTGAGTACCTGATCGGGAATACAGACTGGTCGGTGCCGGCTTATCATAATATAAAACTCATTGGTCCGAAAGATGGTAAAAATGTAAGGCCTTATGCTGTTGCTTACGATTTTGATATTTGCGGATTTGTGGATCCTCCTTATGCAACAATAGATCCGCAGCTTGAGGATAAGATAAGCAGTGTAACGGAACGGTTAAACCGCGGTTTTCCAAGAACAATGGAAGAGCTTAAAATTGCGGTTCAGTTGTTTAATGAAAGAAAGGAAAAAATTATGGGGCTGATAAAAAACAATGAGTATTTAAACTCAAAAGAAAAATCAAGGGCTGTTAATTATGTCGAAGAGTTTTATAAAACGATCAACAACGACCGGGAACTCAATCGAATATTTGTTGAAGGAGGAAGGACGGTTTGAGTCGGGCGTCGGGAGTCAGAAGTCAGAAGCCAGAAGTCAGAAGTCAGAAAGAACTTTAGAAAATGCAAGTAAAAGTTTTGTGAATGCATTTGTTATAAATGAGAAAAGAACAAATCTAAGTTCCCCCTTCGGGGGACAGGGGACATTATCCTTCCAGGTGAATTGAGAATACGATCATTCTCGACTGAATACGGTCGAGCACATTAGAATATTTCAGATTTACATCGCGGCTGTGAAGGTTTCGCAGCCCATTACTCACTTTTATTTCTGGCGAAAGAATAAAACTGGGGAAATAAAAGTTAAAACCCATACCTATTTCAACACCATAATCTGACGATTCTAACTTTACAAGGTCTTCTGCACGCCGTGCACGAGCATTGGCGGCAAGATCTATTTGGGTAAATGCGCCGCCCAGCATATATACACGAAAGTTGCCAATACGGTCGCTGTTAAATTTTATTTGGAAAGGGAAAGTAAATATTACCGATTCGATTTTTTTAGTAGGCTCAAACCCATCGATCGGGTCTTTGTATTTTAATTTATATGTAATACTTCGATCAGTGAACATTAATTGGGGATTGAATCTTGCTTCAAAACGATTCGTAAGTTTGGCGGTGGCATTTAGTCCCAATCCAAAACCAGGAGAATTCAATGGCAAAATTTCCAACACGCTATCATACTGCAGAAAACGGGGATGCTGTTCGATCTGGAAGCGGGCAATGTTTGCGCCGAGCGTTATACCGAAATAATAAGGTTTGCCCTCATGGTCGAGTTGGTACAATTCAACCTTCTGCGAGCGGGTCGCTGAATAGATCATCAACGCAAATGCGAATAGGGTAAGGGGCTTTATGACTTTCTTCCGCTGTATATACAACATATTCCAAAGCTTAACGGTTTACATTCGGTATTGGAAAACCCAACACGGTCTAAAATGGCGGTAAAATCTCTTCGGTCAGGAAAGGCATTTGACGATCGGTTCAGGTACCTGTATGCTTCTTTATTCTGCCTGAACCAGCGAGCAACCTCCGGCGCCACTATGCCCATATACAGATTGTATATGTTTCTGAATCCCCAATTCGGTTTTGAAAATTCAAGTACCACAAGCTTGCCGCCGGGCTTTAATACCCTTAGCATTTCTCTTAATCCATTTTCAAGGTTTTCAAAATTCCTGACCCCAAAGGCCACCGTCACCGCATCAAACGAATTATCGGGAAAATTTATTGCCTCGCCATCGCCTTTTAAAAGCTCGATTTTGTTCGCAAGCCCTTCTTTTTCAATCTTTTTTCGTCCCAGGCCAAGCATCTCAGTTGAGAGGTCAAGCCCGATCACTTTTTCAGGTTCCAGCAGCCGGCAAGTGAGGATGGCCATATCGGCGGTGCCTGTCGCCATATCCAGCACCGTTTTAGGGCGAAGTTTTTTAAGGAGGGCGATTGTTTTTTTACGCCATTTCATATCAACACCGGCAGAAAAAAGACGGTTCATTAAGTCGTAACGGCCGGCAATGCTATCAAACATTTCTTCCACCTGTTGCTTCTTTGCTTTATCAGAAACAAAAGGCTTTATTTCATCATGAGGAAATTGGTTATTCATCGTCCCGGTTAAATCGGGACGAAGTTAAGTCAATATGTTTTCAGCTTTGGTGTTTGAGGTTTGATGTTTTTGAGCCGACCGCAGTATTTCGATTTGTGCTATTTGTAGATATTAATACAGGTCAGATTTTAAATAAACATTGCAATCTGGCAATATAGTGATTAGAAACTTTACAATATCCGAGAATATCAGTGATGCAATTGATTTTGCTAAATCAATTATAAATGAAGGGGACGATACTGATATAATTGACACGGTGATGCAGTGAAGTTTCTTCAAAGAATTTGGCGATAATCCTACATATACTTTGTTCTGTTTAGGAGTGTTAGACTCCCAGGCCGTTATAACACTTATCTTGCACCGTCAATGGAAATCAAAGAGGCGAAATATATCATAAGCAGCCCGTCAGTCGATAAATGCCCAAAGCCAGATAAGCCTGAGTATGCATTTATCGGTCGCAGCAATGTGGGAAAATCTTCTTTGATTAATATGCTCTGTAATAAGAGAGAACTGGCAAAGGTCTCTGCAAACCCGGGCAAGACACAAATGATCAATCATTTTGAAATTTCTTCAAGTAAAAATTTTAAATGGTATTTGGTCGATCTTCCCGGTTATGGCTTTGCTGTCGTTTCTCAAAAGCAAAGAAAAGGATGGCAAAAAATGATCGACGATTATATCCGTCAAAGAGAAAATTTGATGAACCTGTTTGTATTAGTCGACAGTCGCCATGAGCCGCAACAAAAAGATATTGATTTTATAAACAGACTAGGAGAGTGGCAGATCCCATTCTCAGTTGTGTTTACAAAATCGGATAAGAACAAACCTGGAGCAACAATAAGGAATGTGAATAGATTTATGACGGCGCTTTCCCGAACATGGACAGAACTACCGGTTCATTTTGTAAGTTCAGCTATTGAGGGTGATGGCAGGAAGCAGATACTTGACCATATTGAGAATCTCAACCAAAAAGTTTAAACAATGTGTAAAAAAGGGATTTTACCTATATGATTTGCGGGAATAAACAGTTATCTTGCACCCGGATTTAGCGTAGAATTTATGAGGAACCTCTTATCTGAAAAAAACGTTGCTGCCCTATTATTTGTGATGGTGATCATTGCTTTCTCGTTCGCCCATGAAGATTCCAAGAAAAGAAGTTCGAACTACAATGTTTCCTCACAATCTGTATCGCCTGATAAGTCCCTCCCAACCTTATCAATAAACATTACTCCAACACAGACCGACAATGTTTCCGTAAAGTAAGATTGAGGTCGTTGTAACTGATCAGTTTACAACTTTATTTGCACAACTACTGCTTGCAAAAGCCTCAGGTTTGGCTTTAAATGCAAAGCCCATTCCAAGTATATACCCCATAGCTTCTTTAAGTGCATCATTACTTTTGAAGTGAGGATTGGTATTGATATCAGCATGGACTTCCATGTCTACATCATACACGGTAAACAAGTTGCAAAGCTCATAAGCGATCTCAATACTTTTAGCAACTTCGAGTAGCATTCTTTCTTTGATGGAGAATTGTTGTCTTGTTTTTTCATTGTGAATAAACATAAATCCGCCGTGTCCTTCTCTTAGAAATACAATTACCGTGGCAAATTCAGTTTCCCGACCTTTTACCTGGGAATCCGTACCGATGCACACCTTAAGACGATAGCCATTTGCGGTTTCCCGCCTGATGGCATTTTCCACGGCTTCATGGATAGGGATCTCAATTGCTTCGCCATTGAATTTTCTCCAACGCATATAAAAAGAGGTTTTTCTAAATTATAGAAAAACCTCGACATCCCAAAAGGGTACGGATTATTGTTTTGCGAATGGGTTACCTTTTAATGAATTTTTCACTCCAGTGCTCATTACTATCGTCAAATCGAATGATATAAACGCCTGTTGCCATATTTCCTGCATTAATGCTGGTATATCCTTTTTCAATCGTTCCTTGTGATAACATCCTTCCGCTTTGATCAATGATCTGGTAATGATAGTTTCCAGGGCTGCTAACTGTGAGGTTAGAACCGCCAATGATGTTACCCACTAATAGGGGCTTTACAGATTTTCCAGGACGAATTGCAATTGTATTTGAATAACGCTCTTTCAAATTGTCAAACGTAACATGCATGCGATAGAGTAAAGGGCGGTTATTAAGAGGATGGTAGCTATAAGTACGCAATGCATTATTCGGTTGATCAAGTGGTGTAAAATCGATACCGTTATTTGATACTTCAATTACTTGTTTAAGTACTGCCTCATCTGCATCAATCAGCCAGCTGAGCATATGGATTTCACCATCAAGTCGTCCGCTAAGTTCAAGACGGCGGACTGGTAAGATATAGCCATCGGTAAAAGTTGCCTGGATCGAGTAGGAACCGAGGCTTCCATATTCCGGAGCATAAATATTTCCTTTGCCGTCTATTCTCATATAGTATGTGCCAGCATTAATAAAGGTGTCAACCAGCGAACTCAGGAGGTTCCCCGGATTATATGTGCCGATAGAGGCATAACTGCCATCTAAAAATTCAACTTGCAGGTCAAGGTCAGAACCTGAATTACCGGTTCCTACATTATATGGTATTGCATTCAACTGAAGTCTTCCAAAGGCAGGCATAATAAATTTGAACAGGTCTTTGTCGTCGGTTCTTTCTACAACGCCACTAATTACAAACTGACCATTTGCGTCAAAAGCCGGAGTAGTTGCGGTTGCGTACGCATCGGTGTGGTCATCGGCACGATAACCAAAGCCATTCGTTGAGTTTGTGATTACACTTAAATCCGATTGAATAATATTGCAGCCAAGTGAATTAGGCCCGCTATTCCACAAACTCATGTTTTGATCATAAGCGGCACCCATGATTGGCGCCCAACCAATCTCACCTGTTCCCTGTCCCCAGTTGTAATCAGATGTTTTTACACAAGAGGAATTGTAAGAGCTCTGATGTCTTAATCCAAATGTATGTCCTGCTTCATGGGATGCGGCTTCGGCAATATTTTTTACGTTAAAATTATGCAGGGCAGAAAAGACAAAACAAGGAGTATTATCTCCCCAGGTAAATGAATTAATGTATGCAACACCGCCTGCAGATGTGCTATACCATTGATGTGTGGTAGTTATTAACACACGGATTCTTCTATTATAAGGAGCACTATTATATTTCGTTTCGGAGGTCGTCACATTAATATTAAAGGGCCGAAAATCTTCAGCTACCCGATTAAATACTTCAGTAATTCCGGCATCATTCAAGCCTGAGGGACTACAGGTGAATGCGCCATTGGTATTCCACATAGTGCCAGATACAGTATGACCATCAAAGTCAAGATAGACAACGGCAGGGGCGGTGGGATAGCTGTTAAGGTTATTAGCCTGTGAGTTTGCGATAAAAGTACCAAACAGAGCAAGCACGATCAGTACGGATTTGTACAGATTTTTCATAGCACGGATTTTATGGATGAGAGCATAGGCATAATTGTATAAACGCTTTAAGAGCTTTATTCATTGACAAGATCATAGAACCCTTTTTTTACAAAGAAATATTGACCGTTTTCCTGGCTTATTTCATAAGCATCGCCATGTTGGAAGCTGATAATGCGGCCCGCATATGCAATGCTGCCGTCTTGTTTCGTGATCCGGGAGAATGACAAGGCTGCGCCTGGAAAATTTGTTGACCTTACAACAATACTTTGTAAGCTGTTATCAAATTTTGAAGCAACAGAGCTAACGACTCCTTGAAAACTGGAATTCTCTGAAAAGGTGAATGATACTGTGCGGCCGGTTTCTGATTCCAGTAAGGCCGAAAGATCACTGATGCGGCAAGATATTTTTTCAGGTAAATTTTGAAATAAAGAGGGCCGGTTCATATCCGGTTCGCGTACAGGAGGTGTTTGCGCAGCGGTTTTTAAGCAAACAAAGATTACGGACAGGCAGATGATGCCTTTTACAGGGTTTTTCATTGGATACAATTTTTGTTCAAATAGGATATCGAAACACAACAGCTTGCTGTTGAAGTTTTTCAGGGAGGGTTCGGAATCAACTTACGGTGACCGTAATTTAAACGGGATGAGGTAAATTTTATTTTCTATTTGCTAAATGAAATGGAATGTTTTTTTAATAAGTAACATTACGCTATCACAGTAGTACAACTTCCTTCCAATCAATAGTCAATATTGGTTTGTGCTTAACAAAACCAAGGTGCATGCTTCCATTGGTAATATCCCATTTTTTTTTGCGATAGCAGCCAGTTCATCATTTTCAGCGCCAGGATTAAATATGATGCGTTTTGGTTTTAATGAAACTATATAATCATAATATTGTTTTTGGTGTGTAGGATTCAGGTAAAGTGTAACCGTATTAACATCCTCCCATTCCTTTTTCTCTTTTTCAATTGGTACATCACCTACCATTCCAGGTTTTTTTCCGATCGCCACAACAGTATGTCCACGATTTCTTAACCGATGTAAAGCAAGGTAGCTGTAGCGCGAAGGATTATCCGAGGCACCTAATACAAGCGTTTTTTTGTTTTCATTCATTATACAAAGATCAGAAAAGATGATATTGTTTGCGAGGCACTTGGTGTATAATATCTGATAATGCATTTTCCAATAAAGAATGTTTGAACCGGAATCCTGTTTCAAGAACTTTCGTGGGCAGGACCCAACGACTTTTTAAAATCAGTTCAAGTTCGGTACCCATGAGTGGTGCGCCAATTTGGAGCATCCATTTATATGCAGGCAGGCCCATCGCATACCCCGTGACTCTTCTGAAGATTTTCATAAACTCCCCATTTGTTACCGGGTTTGGAGAGCTGCAATTATAGGTTCCTTGTAAATCTTTATCCTGAAAAATCCATTGAATCATACGGCAAGTATCTTCGATATGTACCCAGCTAAACATTTGTTTGCCACTTGCCTGTTTACCTCCTAATCCAAATTTTAATAAATTGAAATAAGGTATTAGAATGCCGCCGGGCCCAAGCGTGATAGCCATTCTCAATGCAACTTTTCTTGTTTGAGGCGTCCGTTGATCATAAAAAATTCTTTCCCACCGCTTGCAAACCTGCACCGAAAAATCATTATGGTATTCACCGGTATATTCATCCTGCGGCTTATCCATTGCATGTCGGTAAATAGTTGCAGACGAGGCGTTGATCCAAAGTAAGGGGGGCTTGCTGCATTCATTGATACCGTCACCAAGTGCTTTTACCGCGTCAGTACGACTATCAAAAATCTCCTTTTTATTTTTTTCATTATAGCGGCAGTTAACGGATTTGCCGGCAAGATTGACAACAAGATCGGCTCCATTCAATTCAGCTAGCCATTCTCCTGGAGTTTTCCCATCCCATTTCACATAGCGAACATTTTTCAAATCTTCTTCAGATAAAGAATTGTAATCATTTCGGTTTGTTTTTTCATTTTTTACATGCCTGGTCAGAATAACTATTTTATTTTCTTTTCCAAAGTATTTGGTCAGTCCCTGGCCGATAAAGCCAGTGCCACCGGCAAGTATGATCTTTTTATTTTTCATTTTACTGATTTTAGCGAAACAGGAACAATATAAAACCTGTAAGACTAAGTAAATTCAAACTGACTATCCATTTATTATTTGACAGCACTCCTGCAAATTCCATTCGTCTTACATATTCTTTGAATATAATCGCAGATACAATAACAAGCCATGCTGTTGAAAGCCATTCAGCAAAAAAGAAGCAATGGATCAGCAATAAAGGTGTGAGCAGTAGGATGACAGATAATGCAAGCATGTTTACTTGTCCAAGATATTCGTAGCCTTTTGGTTTTGAAAAACTAAAAGCGAGGCTACAATTTATAATTACAAAACCAAAATGTGCTGCCTGCAGTTGATAAAAATTAAGATGATAGAACGATAACTTGCTGAATAAGGCAGTGTGGAGGGGATAGAGCATGGCTGTATTGAAAGACAGGCAAACTGCCATGAAAATGAACCGGTATACATAGTTAGTATCTGGTGAGCAGTCAATATTGCCTGGTCCGCATTTATTTGCAACAATCACTTTTCTGTTAAAAGAGACCAGTTTATAAATCTTTTTTAAAACCCAGTTTAATGGGGCAAGATTACCGGTGGCTTTTATTAAAGGAATTTTTTGAGCAAGTATTTCGAGTAAGGCGTCTATGCCATAGAGCACTTTGTTGGTTGTCGTATCGACTAAGGGTATTTCATTCCTGCTTTTATCGAAGTCAATTTTTGAAAGCAAGTGGGTATCCAATGTGGAAAATGGCTGCCGTCCATCAGGGTTCAAAAAACCGTATTTTACAAATAGACCCGAATACCATGTACACAGCGGACAATTATCGTCGTAGATGAGGATCTTGTTTTCCATGATCAGTGTTTTGATTTGGTTAATCCATCTAATTCATTCCTTAAAAACATGAGATTTATAAGTCTGTAATAAATTCTCAGGTAATAGCCGGCAATAAATACAGCAGCTCCGATGGTTATCCAACCAAGCCCCATGATGAAATCCGCACTGAGATTGCTTTCAAATTGCCAAAGGAATAGAATTGATCCAAGGTCGGCACTACAAAATATCCAATAAAGGGCAATCGGTTTTTTATAACCAGCATGAATAAAACCGGCTGTGTTAAGCACGGCACTAATTAACTGCCAGCATCCTAATAAGGTCAATCCTATCGCGATCCCAACGAAGTATAAAAAGGGGATTGATAATAACATGCCGCTTATTAATATTAACTGGCCATAACAATCTATTTTCCTGATGCGCAACATATTGAGTTTTTTAAAGTTTCAGAAAATAATGAAAGTTAATGCTCAAATAAAAACCGGTCTCCCGGTTTGCTGATTTCCAGCTTTACCTATTTAAAGATCTTCATCAGGCTGTTCACAAACCAATTTTCTTCGGCTTTTATCATGACATCAAGGGTTTTGTCAGCCTGTAAGCCAAGCCGCTTTATACTGCTTACGGTATCGACAAATGTTTTTACTTTTTTGTCCTTTTTGTCTCCTTCCACATCTTCAAGCTTATCGAGCAACTGCATCATTGGCTCCAATTCCCTTTTTTTTCGTTCCTTCACAATTTGTTTTACCACTTTCCAAATATCTTTTTCGGCCGTAAAGTACTCCTTTCTTTCACCCGTTAAGATCACCCTTTCAACCAATCCCCAATTGATTAGTTCCCGGATATTCATATTTGTATTTCCACGGCTAATGTTAAGCTCTTCCATTATATCATCCTGCGTCAGCGCATCCGGGCTGACAAGTAAAAGGGCGTGGATTTGCGCCATAGTTCTGTTGATGCCCCAATGTGTTCCAAATGCTCCCCAGCTGCTGATAAATTGTTGTTTGGCTTCAGGTAATTTCATGATCCAAAGCTAGAGCATGTATTTCGAATTTTCAAAAAATATTGAAAGTTTATTTTGGTAAGCGGAAGATCTTGAACGGTTGTTGACTCCTAGCTTTCCTCGTAGAGGTCTTCGTTTTGGAATAAACCAAAAAGATATCCGATGATCCCCAGTACAATAGCGATAATAACAGAAGTAATAGAAATAGAAAAAAACAGCTTCGTATATTGATCATTCAGTAGCAGGAGAAGCAAACTGAATAAAAAAATAAAGATTCCTTCATAAAGAAAGATGTCGAACACCTTATTAAAATACTTCATAGGGATTGCTGCGTCATGAAATTACAAATCGTCCTTTCTTTTTTAAACCTTCAAAGAGGTTTTTAGAAAAATTAAGTGGAACTACTAAAAAAATAGTATTTGTTTTTAGTTGATTTGCTATGAGTAACTACCTGAAAAATAGAAAAAGTTATAAAATGACGGTCTTATACCAGCATAACGATCGGATTCTCCATGTACTTTTTCAGTGTTTGGAGAAACGCAGCGCCAACGGCACCATCCACGCTCCGGTGATCACAACTCATAGTAACTTTCATAACATTCGTTACACCAAAGGTTTCTCCTTTCTTAACAACGATCTCTTTTATTTTTCCAACAGCCACTATGCAACTGTCTGGTGGATTTATGATCGCAGTGAACTCCTCGATATCCATCATACCAAGATTACTGACGGTAAAAGTATTTCCGCTGAATTCATGTGGCTGCAATTTTTTATCTTTTGCTTTCCCGTAAAGTTCTTTTGCCTCGGCCGCTATTTGTGAAAAGGATTTTTGATCTGCAAATTTTATCACGGGAACTATCAATCCTTCCGGTACAGCGACCGCGCTGCCAATATGAATATGATGATAGGTTCTTATAAAATCGCCCATCCATGATGAATTGACTGCAGGATGCTGACGCAATGCCATAGCACAGGCTTTAATCATCATATCCTGGAAAGAGATTTTTACCGGGCTGAACTCATTCAGTTGTGCACGGGCAGCTATTGCATTGTCCATGTTGATCTCCATCGTCAAATAAAAATGCGGAGCCCCGAACATACTCTCACCCAAACGCCGGGCAATGGTCTTACGCATTTGACTGTTTGGAGTATCCGTAAATTTCTCTTCGCCGGCTACCGGTATAAATGCTGCTACTGGTTTTGAAGGTTGTTGGGCAGAGTGCACCGTGCCAGCTGCTTTTGCAGGTGAATAACTATCAACATCCGCTTTTACTATCCTCCCTCCATCTCCGCTTCCATGAACTGATTTCAGATCGACTCCTTTTTCCTTCGCTAATTTTTTTGCAAGAGGAGAAGCTTTAAGCCTTCCGTTGGTTGACGTACCAGTTGCCGGCTGCGATTTTTCTGTTTCTGGTTGAGAAGCAGCCTTTGAACTTTCAGCAACTTGCTGTTGACTGTCGACCGTTGACTGTTGACTGGCTCCACCTTTAGCTGCAGCTACCACTGCCTCTACATCAACTTTTCCTTTTTCACCAATGATGCATAACAGCGCATTTACCTCTACCTTTTCACCCTTTCCAGCTCCCTGGTATAGCAATGTTCCATTCTTATAACTCTCCAGTTCCATCGTGGCTTTGTCAGTTTCAATCTCGGCAAGTATCTCACCCTTCTTTACCTTATCGCCAACATTTTTATGCCATGCAGCAATTACCCCTTCAGTCATTGTATCACTCAACCTTGGCATTAGTACCACTTCCTCCATTTTTGAAATATCAATTGCGGAAGCTGTAGCCGTTGCAGATTCTTTGCCCGTTGCCTGCTTGCCCGATGAAGCTTCAGCGGAAACAGGTTGCTTATTGCCAGTGGTTGATTTAGCTGCTGCTTCTTTTTTTGGCTCGGTCTTTTTGGGAGGTTCAGCCTTTGCACCTTCCTGTCCACCTTTTGTTAGTGATGAAATATCTTCACCCGGCGCACCTATTATCGCGAGCAAATCATTTACCTGCAGCTTTCCACCTTTTTCAGTACCAATATGCAAGAGCGTTCCGTCCTTATAACTTTCAAGTTCCATGGTCGCTTTATCAGTTTCCACCTCGGCAAGCAAATCGCCTTTTTTCACATTGTCGCCAACTTTTTTATGCCATGCAGCGATTACACCTTCGGTCATAGTATCGCTGAGTCGGGGCATTAAGATCACTTCTGCCATAAGATATTCAATTGTGCGCCGAAATTAAGGCAATTTGGTGAATGCTGAATGCCTTGCACAGAGATGGAATTTGTGTGGCAAGGCTGTCAAATTACTATTGGGCAACCGTTGGAAGTTTACCATGAGTTTATCAAACGGCACTCTTCGATTTTTGAATGCTGGTGAGCAAATAAATTGGAAAAACCTGCTATTAGCCAGTGGCTCACAAGTGATGTTCTATTAGTAATCTAATTCCAGTCGCAACCGATCTTTCAACTCTTTAACCAACGGATACCTTTCTGTCATTTTTATGAACTGTTCACGTGAGGTAAGTGGTGTACCAGCAGGTATTTTTTCTTCCTTATTTTCTTCCATAACAATAAAAAATTCGAGCAGATTATTATGGAGTTTCTCACGAAGGAACTGCGATGCTTTTTGCCCACCTTGTTCTATAAACCGGAGTTGAATATTATTTGTAACAATTGCAATAAAACTATTATCGTCCTGGAGTTTTAATTCAGCCATTTCGAAATTGGTCCCCGCAGGGTTTTTTTCACTTTTTAATTTTTGCACATATTCATTCCATGCAACTTGTAAGCTTTCCAGGTCGATTGGCGTGTTGATAGCAGAATTCCCATTCCCGTTGTTCCCATTCCCTTTTACTTGTTTGCGTATTTTATCAAGTGCAGAAAGCTTCGACGTTTGAGGTTCTGTTGACCTGTATTTTTCGGTATCTTCTTTTAAAACCGATGTTTCAATAACCAACTTAGCTTCTGATTGCTGACTACTGACTCCTGACCCGATAGTTATCGGGTCCCGACTCCTGACTTCTGCTTTTTGTCTTTCTACTTTTAAAGGCCTTATGGCCGCCGTTCTGAACGCAAGACTCGACTCAACTATTTTTTTTTTACTTATTCCACCGGCATCAGCGGCGAGTTCAATTGCCTGCCGGAGATAACAGAGTTTAATGATTACAAGCTCTACATGAAGCCTTTTATTGCGCGCAGCTTTATAATTTATTTCTGCTTCATTAATAATATTCAGGGCACTGATAAGAAGAGATGGAGCAATGCTTTTTGCGGTTGAAATATATTTTTCCCGAAAGCTTTCTACTGCTTCTAATAACCCCGCAACTTTTTCATCTTTACATACAAGCAGGTTCCGTATAAATTCTGCAAAACCGTTTAATACAAGATCTCCTTCAAATCCTTTCTTATTGATGTCATCATATAACAACATGGCGCCTGCGAGATCTTGCTTTACCATGCAATCGATCAACTTAAAATAATAATCCGCATCGAGAATATTTAAATGCTCAAGTGTATTCTGATAATTCAATTTACCATTTGTAAAGCTTACTATTTTATCCATGATGCTAAGAGCATCCCGCATGCAGCCTTCACTTTTTTGTGCAATTACCTGCAATGCTGCTTTTTCTGCTTTTATTTCTTCTTTCTCACAGATTTCCTGCAGGTGTTGTACCGTATCATTATTAGTGATACGTTTGAAATCGAAGATCTGGCAGCGACTTAATATAGTGGGAAGAATTTTATGTTTTTCAGTAGTGGCTAAAATAAAGATCGCAAAGGAAGGCGGTTCTTCCAATGTTTTTAAAAATGCATTGAATGCGGAAGAACTTAACATGTGTACCTCGTCAATGATATACACTTTATACTTGCCCGCCTGTGGCGAAAAACGAACCTGGTCAACTAATGTTCGGATATCATCAACAGAATTATTACTTGCCGCATCAAGCTCGTGAATATTCAATGACGTTCCTTCATTGAATGAAATACACGATTGACATTTATTACATGCTTCTCCTTCTTTTGATTGATTTTCACAATTTATTGTCTTGGCAAGAATTCTTGCGCAGGTTGTTTTACCAACGCCTCTCGGCCCGCAAAACAGGAATGCATGCGCAAGCTGGTTATGTTTGATCGCATTTTTAAGCGTGGTCGTAATATGGGATTGCCCCACCACGGTATCAAAAGTCTGCGGCCTGTATTTTCTTGCGGAAACAACAAATTTATCCATAAAACCCCCAACCCCTAAAGGGGAGTTTGATTCCTTTAGAAGGGATTGCAATATAGGAAATGAAAAGTTCGATAACTGTAATGAATCTGATTTGTTAATAATTTTCGTCAGCCCTTTAGCGGTTTGGGTTCAGAGAAGAATCGGGTGTCGCTTAAATTCTTTTGTTTGATCGAACAAATAACGGTACGTGGTGAGGATGCGGCTGCGATAAGTGCCAAGCGCTTCGGCGACGTTTACCATTTTTGGATTGAATTCGCCAATCCATTGCATTTCATAATCGTCATAAAGCGGTTCACCTAAAACATACCGCCCGTTTTCTTTTCGTAATTTTTGTATAACCTTGGCGCCTTCAATGATTATATAACTGTCCACGCCTTTTCCCTGGAATGCCGGCACAATACCAAAAACTAGCCCTGTGAATTTTCTATTTTTCTTGGTCGCTTTTACCCAAAGAAATTTCAGCTTATGCCAAAGGCTAAAACCACCATTCAAATATTTAAACCATTGATTAAGATCCGGGAGATTGATCCAGATTCCGATCGGTTCATTTTTATAATAGGCAAACCAGCAGATGCGTTCATCTAACACCGGCTTCATACTCTTAAACATTTTCAAAACCACTCTTTCCTCTAGTTGCTTCAGACCACCATGACCGGCCCAGGCTTTATTGTATGCGATCGTAAAATCAGCCGCAAATTTTTCTAATTGATTTTTTTTTATATAGGTCGCACTATAATTTGGATCTTTTTCACATTCGTCATGGCGATCATAAAATTTTTGATGAACAATGCTGTTTGCTTTCATTGCAAAACAAATCTGGTTGAAGTAATTTTTGAAGCCATAGTTTTCAAAGAGTTGCTGGTAATAAGGAGGGTTAAAATTCATACAATACATCGGGGGTATTTCATGTCCTTTTACCACCAAACCCCACCAACGATCCCTTTCTCCAAAATTGATCGGGCCATCCATTGCCTGCATGCCTTTTTGTGTTAGCCAGTGTTTAGCTGCATCAAAGAGCATATCAGCGGCTGTCTGGTCATTTGCGCAATCAAAAAATCCAACACCCCCTACCGGAACATCATCACCTTTATTTTTATATTTTTTATTTGTAAAAGCAGCAATACGTCCAATGGCATTTCCGCCACCATCTTTTAGGATCCATCTTACTACTTCGCCGGAACGGAACGTCTTATTTTTTTTTGGATCAAAAACTTCTTTAATGTCTTTATCTAATGGACGGATATAGGCAGGATTTGTTTTGTTAAGGTCAACATTGACAAGCAAAAATTCTTTTGCAAGCTGTGAGGTGGTGACTTCAATAAGTTGCATATGCAAAGAAATGAAAAAAGTCAGCCTTTTGCATGACCGACTCTTTTGAGATTAATTTAATTTTTTGGCGTATTTGTCGCTGCGGGTTTCACATATTTATCAAGGAACTGGAGGATCTGACCGTAACCTTTTATTTCGTTTTCCGTAGCGCCGGGAGTCAGATCCTTCGCTATGGTGTACTTTAAAAGGTAAATATGAGAATTTTCATTTCCCCCTTTATCTTCACTGTACAGGATATTGTTTGTGCCCGGAACATATCCATTGGAGAAAATGGATTCTTTCGTTGATGTGGTCCTTGCTGTTGTGTTGCCGGATTCGAGATCAGTTTCCCAACAATTGAAAATCCCACCTTCGTTGCTGGTAAAAAGCAATTTACTGTCGTCGTAGTTAAAGCTTCCACCGAATGCTTCGGTGCTTTTGTAGAATTGTTCGATCGTGTATTGTTTTACTTGCCTGGATTCGCCTTTTTCATTTGAACAGGAATACAAAACAATAATTGATAAGATGGGTAATAGCTTTTTCAGCTTCCAGGTTTGGTTTTTTGAAAAGGAAAGAAAGATAAATTAAAAAAGCTTTACCGGGTCGTTTTATTTGGACATTAAATAAACATTTTTTGGGCAAGGCGTTCGTCGTGTCCATAAATATCTTCGCGGAAATTAAGCCTGCCATTTTCATCCACCCATGCAGTGTAGTAAGTGATGACAACCGGGATCGGGTTTTTCACTTTTACATATTTTTCATCCCCGCTGTTCATGGCTTCACTTATTTTTTCCGGCGTCCACTCAGGTTGATTGCGCAGAACATAGTTGGCAAGCTTTTCCGGTTCTCTTAAGCGAATACATCCATGACTGTAAGCCCGTTTGTCTTTATTGAATAAACTTTTCGCAGGTGTATCATGAAAATAAATATTGAAGCTGTTTGGAAATAGGAACTTCACCTTACCCAAAGCATTTCCAGGTCCCGGTTTTTGGCGAACAACCGGAAGACCATCCTCATTGCCTGTGATCTCCATATTTTCCTTTGCGATGTAGTTCGGATTTTTTTCAATTGCCGGAAGTATTTCTTTCGCGACAATACTTTGCGGTACATTCCAATAAGGGCTAAAGACCACCTGGTTCAGGTCACCGTTAAACATCATTGTGTTGTGTCCCTCCTTCCCGACTACTACATCTATGTCAAAGACTTTTTGTTTTCCTTCATAGACATGCATCACAAACTCAGGGATATTTACAACAATAAGATTTCCGTTAGGTTCACTTGCAACCCAACGCATCCTGTCCATATTCATCAACAGTTGCTCCACTCTTTTGACAACAGGAACATTCATTTCTTTTATTAGTGAATCACTGATGATCCCCGTTTCATTGAACCCATGACGGGCCTGGAAATTTTTTACAGCAATAGCTAATGTATCATTAAAAACCTGGCTTGTATCACTACCAGGCAGGTCGCCTGTTATTGCCAACCTTTTTTTGATCATTACAATATCAGGAGAACTTGTTCCTTGCTTTAATGGCTTTTTGATATTATTTACTTGCGGCCATCCACCATTTCGTGCTATTGCCAAATAGCGACTCAACTGATCTTTCAAGCCTTTGTAGGATTGATTCACATCTTCAAAATACTTGTCATCTTTATGTTTTTTATTCACAAGGGAATCAGCAAGTGCCAGTGGATCTTCTTTTTTACGAGGCACAAATCTCTCCATTTCTTTACGTTTCACGTAACCTTTTTCATAATTATTAAGCATATACATTATGAAATGATGTGTCAGCGTTAGCTCGGTATTTATATATGATTTATCTGAAGCACTTACCGAAAGTTCGTCTTCGGCGATGAGCCTATCCATTCGTTTCTGCAATTTTTTATCCTTTAAAGTTGAGTCAGTATCATAAGTGGTAACATAATCATGCAGGTTCCAGAAACCGCGGGCCTGTTCAGTTAATCCATTGCTGCTAAACCATGCAAACTGGTAATTGCGTGTATTATAAAAGCTTTTTAAACGCCGGGCAATAGAATCGGAAAGTTGATTTTCTCTAATGTAATGTTGCACTGCCGAAGTATCCAGAAAAAGGTTACTATAAGCGTTCGCAACAGTGATACTGCTGTCTCTTGTACTAATATTTTTTTCTTCTTTTGTTGTTTGTTTTTCTTTTTCACTGTCATTTAGCTCAGTACAGGAAAGCATGATGGTGCAAAGCGATAGAGCAAATAATATTTTCTTCATGCTTTTGAATACTGCAAAAGCAATGCCTTATTAAACGAGGAAATTCTGTCAATAAAAAGGGGAATTTTTTACACAGCTTCGCAATTTTTGATCTTAGTGACCAATAATTGCTGCTCATGACCGGAAGAAGTAAAATGTAACGCTTTTTGGTAAAATTTTTTTGCTTCGGTTTTATTTTCCATCTCAAAATGTAGTTCGCCGATAGAAGCAAAGTAAAGATGATGATGCTCAAGCCCACTTATTTTTTGCAATTCATCCAAAGCATTTGCTTTGCTGATTGCATACGCTGAGGCAATGGCTTTATTCATCGCGACAATGGGATTGGGTTGAAGCTGGTAAAGCATTTCATATAAATGGTAAATGCTTTTCCAGTCAGTTTGTTCAAAAGACTTTGCAGTTGCATGTTGCGCTGCAATTGCAGCTTCAAGATGATAACCAGACACTTCAAAAGGTTCCGTTGATTCTTCCATTAGTTCAAAACCTTTGCTCATTAACGAACGGTTCCATTTGCTGCGATCCTGGTGTTTCAATAAGATTATATTGCTTTTGTCATCCAGTCTTGCATCGAGTCGTGATGCCTGGAAACACATTAATGCAAGAAGTGCTTTGCCGCGGGGATATGCAGTCAATGGATGTCGTGTCACTAATAAGCAAAGCCGCATCGCCTCTTCACAAAGATCTTCACGAATAAGATGATCCGGATGAGAAGAGTTGTATCCTTCATTGAATAACAAGTATATTGATTTGAGTACAGTATCGATCCTGGAAGGTAATTCGTTACTGTGGGGTACATCTAACTGGATGTTTGCTGCTTTAATTTTTTCCTTTGCCCGGTAAATTCTTTTCGCGATGGTGTCTTCTGTTGTCAAAAAAGCTTTTGAAATTTCACTTACACTTAACCCGCAAAGTGTTTTCAATGTTAATGCCAACTGTGATTCTTCAGCGATTGCAGGATGACAACAGGCAAACATCATTCTTAGCTGGCTGTCTTGTATTTCATTCTCTAAAAACAAATTCTGAACAGTGGGAGTTAAGCTGTATTCTGATTCGAGCAGGGATGCATATCGTGGGCTTATTTCCCGGAATTTTTTTCTGCGTCGTAAGAGATCAACGGCTTTATTTTTAGCAACTCGGTATAACCAACCGGATGGATTTTCCGGCACACCATTATAGGCCCATGTATTCATTGCCTGCAGCAAGGTATCCTGCACAATATCCTGCGCCGCTTCTATATTTTGCAAGCCTAGCAGCCCTGACAAAACAGCGATCATCTTTCCCGATTCATGCCGGAAAAGATGATCAATGAGTTTTGAAACATTAGGTTGATTCATTTCCGAAAACTTATTGCTTCGGAAAGTTGGAGTTTGATTTCAGCTCTTCAATTTGCAAAGTATGCCGTTTAGTATGAGCACTGAGGAAAAGAAGCAACTGGTATGTATCCACAAGACCGAAAGGAGATTCAGCAAAATGATTTCTCAGATCATCTTTTGTTTCTTTTACATATTTAATT
Organism: Chitinophagaceae bacterium; assembly: GCA_025923075.1. Taxonomy (GTDB): domain Bacteria; phylum Bacteroidota; class Bacteroidia; order Chitinophagales; family Chitinophagaceae; genus VBAS01. Next base: position 27,674 of record JAICGN010000024.1, on the reverse strand, counting down.
AAAGCTTCTCTTCTTTCATCAAAAACTTTCATTGTTTGTTTTGCATCGCCAAATTGACCGGTAGGGATAAACCCTTCTCTTGTCTTAACCCTGAATGAACGATCAGTGATCATCTTTTTTATCTCTTCATCACTCCTTTTTAATTCAGCTCTTTTAGCGGGATTGGCTTCTGCTTTCAACGTACCCATTGCCCAGTCAAAGAGATTTTTTTCTGACAGTGCAATATGTTCGATACAATCTGTAACGCTCCAAACACTGTCAGCTGGCTTCCATTTTAATTGGTTAGCGGACAATCCTTTGATCTCATCTGCAAGAGCTTTTTGTGTTTCTTTCAAGTAACTAACGGCATCATCCCGTTCTTTTTGGGTAAGTTCAATATCAGCAACCGCAAAACTGAATATTAACGGCACGCTTAGTATTAAAAATAGTTTACGCATACACAATTTTTTGATTGAGTAACTAAGTTTGAATTCAAGTTAAGCATTATTTATGGCATATCCATTTTCATCACCTGCCTTACCTGCACGCTTCCGCCCAGTTCAGCATCCGGGTAATCATCGCAAAGCTTTACAGCTTCATTTATATCGGCCGCATTCACGATGAAGAAGCCACCGACTACTTCTTTTCCCTCAGTGTATGGGCCATCTGTCACAGATTTGTTTTTGCCTTTGATCAGCTTTCCACCGGGAAGAAGCGGCTCACCTGCTACATATTTTCCATCTTTACTTAATTTCTCTATCCATGCAAACCACTTTCCCATATTTTCCTGCATTTGTTCGGGACTTGCATCTCCTGGCATACCGCCATGAAAAATAAACATAAACTTTTCCATTGTAATTGATTTTAATTTTAATAAAGTTGTTTGGTATGATGACGAACCAGCTTTTCCCAATCGGACATAAAAGGTAAATTTTTTTTTGGTCAATTTTTAAAAGTAGGGCTGGCAGTAATTATTTAGTTTAGAGATAAAAAATCAAATAGCATGGATTGGAAAGATAAAGTTGCAGTAATAACTGGTGCAAGCACCGGCATCGGCAAAGCAACCCGGGAACTTTTACAAACCAAGGGAACCAAGGTTTATAATCTCGATATCCAGGATACCAGTGATCCTCATTTTATAAAATGTGATGTTCGCATAAAAGAGGATATCAAGAATGCTTTAGCGAAAGTTCACGGGCTGGAGAAAAGGATCGATATGCTTTTTGCCAATGCCGGTGTTCATCTTTTTGCAACGATGGAAGAAACTAGTGATGAAGAATTCGAAAATCTATTAGCTATCAATATTCGGGGTACATTTTATACCATAAAATATGTTTTGCCCTACATGAAGGCAGAAGGTAAGGGAAGCATTTTGTTGATGGGCTCAGATCAAAGTTCAGTTGGGAAAGCCAGCAGTTCAGCGTATGGAATGACAAAAGGAGCAATTGTTCAGCTCACAAAAAGTACAGCTATCGATTATGCAAAGTTTGGAATAAGGGTAAATTGTATTGGTCCAGGTACAATCAATACTCCGTTATTGCATAAAGCGGTTGATCATTTTTCCAGAATAACCGGAACAGATAAACAGGAAGTTTATAAAAGTCTTGATGGAGTTCAGCCTCTGGGTAGAATCGGTTTGCCGGAAGAAATTGCGGCTACGGCTGCCTTTCTCTTGTCTGATGAAAGTTCATTTACAACCGGCGCATTATTTCCGGTTGATGGTGGGTATATAGCCCAATGATTTTAAAAATATTACAGAAGAACCTGGTCGGTTTTCCACACACAAGATTTTCTCTTTTAGGTTTGTCCATTTATGCTTTCACACCCTTACCTTTGCGGCCTCAAAACATAGCTTCTCTAAAATATCATTATGGGAAAAGTTGGTAAAATCAAGCAGATCATCGGTGCAGTGGTCGACGTGCAGTTTGAAGGCACGCTTCCTGAAATTTATAATGCATTGGAACTAAAAAGACCCAATGGCGATACGCTTGTGCTTGAAGTAGAGCAGCACCTTGGTGAGGATAGTGTCCGCTGCATAGCAATGGATGGTACGGAAGGCCTTGTTCGCGGACTTGAAGTTGTTGATACTGGCATTGCGATTGCGATGCCTGTAGGTGAAGATATTAATGGCCGTCTTTTTAATGTAACTGGCGATCCGATCGATGGTTTGCCTGCTGTTTCTAAAAAAGGCGGGCGTCCCATTCACAGCAAGCCCCCCGCTTTTGAAAACCTAAGCACTTCTGCTGAAATATTATTTACAGGTATCAAGGTGATCGACCTGATCGAACCATATGCAAAGGGTGGTAAGATCGGTTTGTTTGGCGGTGCCGGTGTTGGTAAAACGGTTTTGATCCAGGAACTGATCAACAATATTGCAAAAGCATATGCAGGGTTGTCAGTATTTGCAGGTGTAGGGGAGAGAACCCGGGAAGGAAATGACCTGATGCGTGAAATGATCGAGGCAGGGATCATGAAATATGGTGACGAGTTCAAACATAGCATGGAAAAAGGCGGCTGGGATTTGAGTAAGGTGAATATGAAAGATCTGAAAGATTCAAAAGCTACTTTCGTATTCGGGCAAATGAATGAACCGCCAGGTGCCCGCGCAAGAGTGGCACTGAGTGGTTTAACAGTTGCTGAGTATTTCCGTGATGGTGATGGACAGGGAAAAGGAAAAGACATCCTGTTCTTCGTTGACAACATCTTCCGTTTTACACAGGCGGGTTCTGAAGTATCAGCGTTGCTTGGCCGTATGCCATCAGCGGTGGGTTACCAACCAACATTGGCCACTGAAATGGGATTGATGCAGGAAAGAATCACTTCAACAAAGAATGGTTCCATTACTTCGGTACAGGCCGTATACGTACCCGCCGATGACCTGACCGATCCGGCTCCGGCAACAACATTTGCTCACCTTGATGCAACAACCGTATTGAGCCGTAAGATCGCTGACCTTGGCATTTATCCTGCGGTTGATCCGCTCGATTCTACTTCAAGAATTCTTACACCAAAGATTGTTGGTAATCTCCATTATGATTGTGCCAATCGTGTGAAATTGATCTTACAGCGCTATAAAGAATTGCAGGACATCATCGCAATCCTTGGCATGGATGAATTGAGTGATGACGATAAGATGACCGTACAACGTGCAAGAAAAGTTCAGCGTTTCTTATCACAACCATTCCATGTTGCCGAGGCGTTTACAGGTTTGAAAGGTGTACTTGTTCCAATTGAAGAAACGATCCGTGGTTTCAATATGATTATGGATGGCGAAGTGGATGATTATCCTGAAGCAGCATTCAACCTGGTGGGCTCTATTGATGATGCAATGGAGAAAGGAAAGAAAATGTTAGCGGCGGCACAGGGGTAAAACCGGCCCCCTGTCCCCCAAAGGGGGAACTTAGACAGGGCCATTCATTAATTGATTTTGAAAGTTCTTTATGATTGTCAGTTGAATGATTGTGTAACCAGCGTCGGTGCAGTATTATCGTCCCTTGCGTCGCACTCTTCAACTTTTGTTCTTTATTCAACAATTAAAAAGCAATAGTTCACTCACTGTTCTGAGGGCTTTGAGTGGATGGCCTCCCCTTCGGGGAGGTCGGGAGGGGCTTTATGAATCTTGAAATTTTAACACCAGAAAAAAAACTGTACAGCGGCGAAGTGTACGGCGTGCAAATGCCCGGCATCAGTGGCAGCTTTGAAGTGCTGGAAAAACATGCACCACTCGTAAGTGCATTAAAACCGGGAAGATTAAAAATCTTGAAAGACAAACAAAATCATTTAGCAAACTTTGATATACAAGGCGGTTTTGTGGAAGTATTAAATAATAAAGTAACGGTATTGGTAGAAGGCGCCGTAGCTGTTGAATAACCCGCTGTCCCGCTATAGGGGTGACTTAGGTTGTAAATTTCGTCTTAGTTCTTGATTAAAAGATTTGAAAATAATACCTGCCAACATTACTGGGTCTGTGCGTTGGCAAGTCTCCGCCTCAGGCGGGAGATTTACGGGCAAAAAATTATTTGTGGAAAACCATTCCCGGTATTTATCGGGGCTGTGGTCCGGGACGTGAAAACAACTTGAACCCTCTTCAGAAATGAAGAGGGTTTTTTATTGCTAGCCTCTGTCTCCGCCGCGGCGGAGAACTTAGATTGGACATTTCTCAACTGTTTTGGCTTTTACTCAAAAGCGAAATAGAATAGTTCATTTACAGTTATTGGGATTGTGTGTTGGCAAGTCTCCGCCTCAGGCGGAGATTTAGGGGCAGAATGTAAACAGAATTGACCCGCTTCAGAATCCGATAGTTATCGGATGGAGAGGGCTTTTTACTCAAAAACAAAATGAAATAGTTCATTTACAGTTATTGGGATTGTATGTTGGCAAGTCCCCGCTTCAGGCGGAGATTTAGGGGCAGAATGTAAACAGAATTGACCCTCTTCAGAATCCGATAGTTATCGGATGGAGAGGTTTTTTTTGTTGCAGTGATAACCCCTGGCTCTGCGGCGGCTGGGAACTCAGATCGGAAGTTTCTTTTTTGTTTGTGGCTGCTAATCACTACTTCGATTGCTGCGCTCTTCTTTTCAACTCTTCCTCCGCATAGCCAAACACTTTCTTCATCATATCCGTTTTCCTGAATTCGTATTTCGTACGTATTTGCTCTTCTTCATTAGCGACAATACTGAACATACCGTCAATTGCACGGGCAGCAATAAAATCTGTAAGGCTTGTTTCAAGAGGCTGATTAATAAAAGGGATTTTGTTGTAAATATCAGTGATCTGTTTCCAGTCCCTGTTGGCACCTTCAACCTTAATCGTACTATCTACTATGGGCCGGAATGCCACCATCAATTCAGGTGACATCGTTGCTTTAAAGTATTCAGTAGCGGCATGTGTATTATCTGTAATCAAAATTTTTGCTGCATCCTTTATGCTCATTTCTTTAACGGAGTTTAAGAAAATAGGTTTTGCTGCTCTTACTGCTGAAGATGTCGCCCTGGTAAATTTTCCTGTCACCTGGTCAACTGTTTTATCCAATCCAAGATCACGAAGCGTCTTTTCAATTTTTTCGGCATCTCCCGGAAATGCAAATCTCACAATCGGATTGCCGGCCGGATCGGCAAAGGCATCAAAACTTCTGAACAGGCCTTGTGATAATGCATCCTTTAATCCCATTGCCATTTCATATTCAGACGGCACCAGTATCGACGCTACTTGTTTCAACGTATCACAGGATACGAGTATCACCAAAAAACTATAAAGTGCAATTAATGTTCTTTTCATAACAGCTATCTTTATTAAAGTTTAAAAAAAATATGAAGGTCTTCAATCTCATCTTCTGTCTTCTTTTTGTTTTTTCTGCAGCATTGCAATACAATGACCCCGACCCGTATCTATGGATACCTATATATATGTATGGCGCTTTGCTTTGCTGGCTGGCTTTCAGCAACAAATATTATCCAAAAGCATACCTGATTGGGATTTTTATCTATTTGGCGTATGCTATTTATTTATTTTTTGCCAAGGATGGTGTGCTGGATTGGGTAAATAAACATAATGCCGAAGATATCGCCTCAACTATGAAAGCAGAAAAGCCGTGGATCGAAGAAACAAGAGAGTTTTTTGGCCTGATCATTCTGATCTTGGTTTTGACGATAAACTTTTTTTATTCAAAGAAACGAAAGCTTATTACATAAAAAATGCCGGCTTGCACCGGCATGTAAATATCCTTGTCAATTATTTATTTCGGATTAAACTGGATCGATTGCAAAAATATCTGCGTGCTTTCTTTTGCATCTTTAGGTTTACTCACCAGGTAAAGGGTATGCATTTTTGCATCAGTTACGGCCTCAAGAGAGATATTTGCTGTGCCAAATCCAATAGCCCCTGGTTTTAATTTTCCTTTTGGCGCTGTGATGTTGCCTGTGCCAAGTAATTTTCCGGCTGCATCATCCAATCTTATTTCAAAGTCAAAACCATATGCGGGGGCCTGCTGCCAACCAGCCACGATCAATACCGAGCCGATCCCACTCATATCAATATTATCCAGCGTAAACCATCCTTCTGATGCCGGGGCGATCATGTAGTTAAGTCCATTAAAATTGATCGTTGTATATCCTTTCATTTTTTCTTTACCGCTGAAGACAACTTTATTGTTACGTAATAAAGTTGTGTTTCTCCCCGTGAGTGATTTAATATTTATTCCGCCCTTATCAGTATAGCTTGCAGAAAGACTTAACACGCCATTATCCTTTACTGGGTTACCAAGTGATGGCTGTAAGGAACCACTTTGCGGTAAAGATTTTTTAGCGCCTTTATTATCCCCAAGGCTCATTATCCAGTTTACAATCTGATCAACATCGCTGTGAGGTAAGGAGGGATGGGCTGCCATTTGGGTCTCGCCCCAGACTCCCCCTCCTCCTTTGATTATTTTTTCAGCGAGATAAGTTTTTGCGTTTGGATCGTTCTGATATTTTTTCGCTACATCCATATATGCGGGACCAATTGATTTTTCTGCTTCCTTATGACAGCTTTTACAATCCAACGACTGCACAAGACTTTTTCCACTGATACCGGCTTCACCTTGTTGATGCCCTTGTGGTATCGCAGCAAGATCGGTTCCTTCAATATAATCAGCAGAAACAAAAAGGTTGGATGGAGTGATTGAAGTATCCTCTTTATCAGTTGCGTTTACTGAATACACGACCGGTCTTCCCGGAAAATAAAAAGTCTGATTTCCGTTGATGGCGATATTTACTTCAGGAGTTGTATTACCTGCATACACCTGCACCGTTTCACTTTTTGCAGATGCGCCATTATTATCTTTTACTTCTACGCTGATCCCAAAATCACCTACCCGATTGTACGTGTGTTCTAATTCGGGTACCGACGTTTCTTTTACAGTACCATCACCAGTGGCCCATGTATAGGTCATTTTATCTTTTTCCGGATCAGCTGCATTCACAGATATTTTTATGCTGAAAGGCAGCGCTCCGGCAGTTTTATCTACTGTAACTTTTGCAATTTTCGGTGCACGGTTACCAGGTATAAAGTCTATTCTTGACAAAGCCGCATCCGGATTTTTTTGAAACCATCCCGTTCCATATTCAAGAATATAGATTTTGCCATCGGGTCCCATTTCCATGTCAATTGCATTGGCCAGTTTTGTATTCTCCATAAATGGTTCCATCTTATCGAAATCTCCGTTGGGCAACATTGTCACTGCTTTTATCCACCCTCTTATCCAATCATAAATAAAAACTTTCCCATTATAATAATCCGGCATCCTAGTTTCCTTTGGATACATGTCGGTATAAAATACGGGGCCGGCCATGGCGTTCCTTCCACCAGTTGCTGTTTGAGGAAAATATTTTGTGTATCCGTACGGATACCATATAAACGCTGGTTGGGCCGGTGGAAGATCCCTTAGACCTGTATTATTCTTAGAGTTGTTTATTGGTTTTTGTGGATCGAATTTTAATCCAGTGGTTCCCACTGCATAATCGTATTCATAGTATGGATAATTATTGCCGATAAAATACGGCCAGCCAAAGTTGCCTGCTTTGCGTGCCTGGTTCACTTCATCATAACCTCTTGGGCCACGCGTATCAAAACTGTCTTTATCCGAATCAGGGCCTACTTCGCCCCAGTACAAATAACTATTCTTTTGATCTACCGAAATACGATATGGATTGCGGTTCCCTTGCACATATATTTCCGGTTTTGTTCCTTGCGTCCCTCTTGGGTATAAGTTACCTTCCGGTATTTCATAAGAGCCATCCTCATTCATTTTAATTCTTAAAATTTTTCCACGCAGATCGTTAGCATTGCCTGAAGTTCTTCTTGCATCATATTGCTCATGACCGGGACGATCATCAAGCGGAGCAAAACCATGGTTCACATATTTTTGTCCCTGCTCGTCAAAAGGCGTTGAATTATCACCTGTAGACAAATAAAGTATCCGGCCGGGGCCAAATGCAAGTGAGCCACCCGTATGGCAACAAATTTCACGTTGCGAATAAAATTGCAGAATGATTTTTTCAGTTGAATTAATAAGACTATCATTTTTAAATTCAAATCTTGATAGCCTGTTCACTGAAGTATCTGCCGGACTATAAAAAACATACACATAATTGTTTTTGCTAAAATCAGGATCTTTTACAATACCCATCAAACCTTCTTCTGCATTTACATCTTTTGCGACTTTTGTTTTCCAATACACGTCAAGAAAACCGGCAGGTTTCATTTTTTTTGTATCATTCTTATAAAGTAGGAGCTCGCCTCTTCGCTGTACCACAATAATGTCAAAATTCGGCAGGATGGTCATTTCAGTCGGTTCAAAGAATTCTCCCTGTATCAAATTTGTTTTGACAAAGCGATCCTCATCGGGAGGCATCTGGGTTTTTGCTTTACTGTAGTTTAATTCTTCGTTGTCGCCAATGGCATACTGGATGCCACCAAGAATATGCTGCAGATAAAGTGAATCGCTGTATGACTCTTCAGTATGTCCCAGCTCTGTGTAAAATGCCCGACCGCCATCATATTCATGATACCACGCCATGGGATGATTGTCACCGTTAGTGCCACCATTGTAACTTTTCTCATCTATCCTGATCAGCACTTTTACATTAGAATCAAGTTTATTGAAATTGTACCATTCGTCTTTTCTTGTCCATGTATCTGGCAAATGTTTTGTTGATATATGCGATTTATCTACAACGTTAAGTTTTGCTTCCTGGATAGCAGGATGACTTGCAAAATAACCGCCTACCATTCTGCCATACCATCCCCAATCATACTCCGTATCAGTTGCCGCATGAATACCCATAAAGCCTCCACCAGCCTGGATATATCTTTCAAAAGCCGCTTCTTGTTTGTAATTAAGAACATCTTCAGTTGTATTCAAAAAAACAACAGCTGAATATTGTTTCAATGTATCCTCGTTGAACCATTCGGGATTTTCGGTTGTATCTGTTTCAAAATTGTTTTGCTCACCAAGTTTTATGATAGCCTGTTTGCCAACAGGAATTGAACTGTGACGAAATCCGCCGGTCTTACTAAATACGAGCACTTTTGGCGTACCACTTCTTTTTTGTTTACAGCTAATAATGAATAATGACAGCAATACTGCCAGCAGAAGGCTGAATGACTTTTTCATTGATACAATTATTGATTGAATAATGTGCGGGATAAATTTAATCTCATTTCAGCAAATAAAATGAAAGGCAGAAAATTTAGTTGAGCTGCGGGTCAATCGGGAAATTGATCATCATTTCATAATCACCGCCAAGTTGTTTGAGTGCATCTTTCCAGATCTCGTCATGTTTTTTATGAAAGACAAGTTTTTTTATCGCCTTTACTGTAAGCCACGATTTTTCAGTGAGCTCATCGCCGAGCTGGCCTACCCCCCAGCCGGAGTAGCCTATAAAAAATCTGATCTTATTTTGGTCAATCTCGTTTTTCTTTATCATTTGCACTACCATATCAAAATCGCCACCCCAATAGACTCCTTTGGTCACTTCAACGGAGCCGGGAATCTCGTCCGGATACTGATGTAAAAAATGCAAAGTATCTGTTTGAACAGGTCCTCCGTAATATACCGGCAATTTAAATCCCTCCAACTCAGGAATGATCTCATCAATAGTGTTTTCATATTTCCGATTTAAAACAAAACCAAAGCTTCCTTGTTCCCTATGTTCACATAGAAAGACCACTGTTCGCATAAAATTGGGATCTTTCAGAAAAGGATCAGATATTAACAATATACCAGCCGCCGGCTCAATCATATACCTAATTTAAGATGAAATTTTATTTTTTTGAAAGTTATATTACTGCCGGGTTTAAACCTCTGTTAAAATACCACCCCCTGAAAAAACTTGAGTGGTAAAACAAGATTTGGGGTATTATCTTTGCCAGTCCGCTTAAAAAACTGCCATTTTCTTCAAACGTGAAAAAGATTTTTCCAATAATTATCTCCCTTATACTTGTATCACTTATTGGTATCATTTTGATCCAAATTTCGTGGATCAAAAGCATGATAGTGGTAGAGGAAAAGCAGTTTCGTGATAAAATCATTGCTGCAACGGAGACAGTCGGCGCAGAGTTATCAGAGTATAAAGGAAATATGCTTTCCCAAAGCAATACGACATTTCCATGGAAACAGGATCAATTTACATTGGATATGCTGAGACCGACCACGGTTGGCAGCCGTTTTACAGCAGGCCAACTGAATGATAAAATAAAAAAGGCATTTATTTTAAATGGCCTCGAGAAGATCCGTTTTGAATTTTCATTAGCGTCCACCAATCCCTATGGTGAGGTTACTTATTTCGAAAGACAATCAGCGAATTTTGGAAAATTTTATGAAGACAGTGCCAATCATCTTTCCTGGATATACCCCATAGAGCCGATGAGCGGCAGCATCGGCGAAAATCTTTCACCCCGGGAGATTTTATGGGTAATTGTGCCAAATAGCGCTGGGGTTGTGTTGAAAGAACTGAGAGGAAGAATAGCGGTCGCAGGATTGTTTACGCTCATCATATTTGCTGCTTTTTATCTTACTGTCAATACAATGTTGCGCCAGAAAAAATTAAGTGAGATAAAAAATGATTTTATTAATAACATGACGCACGAATTTAAAACACCACTTGCCACAATTTCATTGGCAGTGGATGCAATGAAAAATGAAAAAGTGCTCAGCGATAAAGAAAAGATGAATTATTTCAGCAGCATAATAAAGGAAGAGAACCAGCGAATGAACAGGCAGGTAGAAACGATTTTAAAAGCCGCCTTGTTAGATAGACAGGATGTGAACCTGATGCTGAAGCCGACACATGTTCATGATGTAATAAAAGACATTGCTGATAATTTTACGTTGCAGCTGAATGACAAGAATGGTAAAGTGGAAATGGATCTGGAAGCAACCAACGACCTGATCGATGCAGATGAAGTACACTTTCCTAACCTGATAAATAACCTCGTTGATAACTCCGTTAAATATTCTAAAGATAATGTGCCTCCTGAAATAAAAATAAGTACTGTTGCTAACGGAAAGAACATGACCATACGATTGGAGGATAATGGAATCGGGATGACCAAAGAAACGGTAAAGCGAATTTTTGAAAAATTTTACAGGGCACACACAGGCAATATTCATAATGTAAAAGGGTTTGGTCTCGGGCTTAGTTATGTAAAAACAATGGTGGATGCCCACGGCGGTCATATTAAAGTGGATAGCACGCCGGGGAAAGGAAGCATATTTACTTTAGAGTTGCCATTAAGAAAGAATTAAGGGGCTCTCCATAATAAACTTCCATCGCCATAGCTGAGAAATCGAAAATTGCTTTCCAACGCATGATCATACACCTTTCTCCAGTTGTCTCCAATAAATGCTGCAACCAATAACAACAATGTAGATTGTGGTTGATGAAAATTTGTGATTAAACCACTTACAATTTTAAATTGATAACCCGGGGCAATAATGATCTGTGTTTTAGCGCTTATCTGCTTCAGCCCTTTTTCCGTCATCCAATTAAAAAGTTTCTCTAAAGCTTCTCTCGAAGACATTGTCTTTTCATTATAACTATAAACTTCCCATTGAGTGATTTCCGGGGGCTCTTGACGTTGGACGGTCGAATGCTTCACACCGAGCCAATACAAACTTTCCAATGTTCTTAATGAAGTTGTGCCTACTGCAATAATATTTTTATCAAGGTGATCAATCAGATTTTGAATAAAAGATTTGGTGACTGTAAAATGTTCAGCATGCATTTCATGGTCCTGCATTATTTCACTCTTCACTGGTTTAAAAGTTCCGGCACCCACATGAAGGGTTAAAAAACCAGTATCAATATTTTTCTCTTTTAGATTTTCAAAAACCGTATCCGTAAAATGTAATCCTGCTGTAGGAGCAGCGACTGATCCTTCATAATGAGCATAAACAGTCTGGTATCTTTCTGCATCACTTGCTTCAGTTTCTCTTTTTATGTAAGGTGGGAGAGGAATAGCTCCAAAGAGGTGAAGTACTTCAGCGAAACTTAATGCTGGATTATTCCATGAAAGCTCAATAATAAAACTCTCGCCGGCTTTCTCAATGTAACGGGCATTTAAAACAAGATCATTTGAATTATATTTGATTTTCTTTTCAAGTAGTTGTCCACGTTTCCATTTTGAGGCTCCACCGATCAGACAGTGCCATAAGACTTTTTTATGTTGCTGCATTGCAGTTGTTATATCCGGATATTGCTGATGAGGTTCGAGACAAAAAATTTCTATTATACCCCCCGTTTTTTTTTGAAACAACAACCTTGCTTCAACAACTTTTGTATCGTTAAAAACAAGTAACGAATCATTCGGAATATGATCAGCTATGTTTCGGTAAACATCGTCAGTAATGTGTCTGTCCTTATAAATGAGAAGCTTTGAGGCGTCCCGTTCCGCTAAAGGATATTTCGCGATTCTTTTTTCAGGAAGTAAATAACCAAAATCTTTTATAGAAAGAGTTCTTGGATCAGTCATAACACAACCAACTGTTGTATTTATTGAAATGCAAATTTATTTTCGTTTTTCGACTGGTACAACTAATTTCAAACCACTCCATATATCACTTACTGCGCACACTTTCACATCAACCAGATCATTTTTCAAAGCATGATTTCTTATCACATCTTCTGTAATGTCTGTTTCGATCTTTGCAGCCTTCTTATACCAGGATACCCAAATTGTAATATTCGGATTCTGTTCGCAAAAAGCTATTAACTTTTTCATTTCTGTTTCAAACTCTTTCTCATTTCTTGCGAACAAATGAACAAGATCAGGCGTAACATTTTTCCTGCACAACTGATCGGTAATATCTGCCTCCAATAGTTTGTAATAATCAGCAGGCATATTTATTACCATGACCTTCATCTCTGGTCTTATCCCGAGCTTTTTAAGTAAAGGTGTTCCCGAATAACCAACCGTCGCCATTTGATAAAGTTAATCGCTTTGTTTGTTGCCGATTTTTTATGGGTTTTCGACACTATCCACACCTTATTAACTGCAATCCACAGCATACTCACAGCGATTTCACCTGCAATACTTTCTCTAACTAGCCAAACCCGTTACAGGACTTGGTTTCAGTCAAAATAATGATGGGGAAAAAATAAAATCCTGAAAATTTGGTAGTTAAGTGGGAAAAAGTGTTATTTTGTGTCAATTATTTCAAAATTGTTACAATCTACTGATAATGACAGGCTTTCTCGGAGAATTCGAAGCGACGTTGGACGCAAAGGGACGGTTTCTCCTGCCGGCAGGCATCAAAAAGCAATTGCCGGAGGAGGATGGAAGTCTGTTCGTAATTAACAGAGGATTTGAACAATGCCTGGCTCTGTATCCCATTAAAAGTTGGGAGCCGCTCTTTGCAGAAATCAATAAGTTAAATGAGTTTGATCCCAGGGCAAGACAGTTTCGCCGTCATTTTTTAAATGGCGCAACGCACGTTGAGCCCGACAGTGCTGGCCGCTTATTGATACCACCAAATCTGAAAGAGCATGCAAGCCTGCAAAAAGATATCGTGCTGGTATCAGCCGTTAATAAAATTGAAATCTGGGATAGTAGTAAGTACCACCAGCTCTTTGACTCATTCTCCGCGGATGATTTTAGTAACCTGGCAAAAGATGTGATGACGAAAGGTTCTGAATAATTAATAATTATTAATTAATAATTATTGGAACAATCATACCACATACCGGTTCTCTTGAAAGAAACGATCGGGGCGCTGAACATACACTCCAGTGGAATTTATGTTGACTGCACTTTCGGCGGCGGGGGCCATGCCCACGCTATTCTTGAAAAACTAGGTGAACATGGTAAGCTGGTTGGCTTTGACCAGGATGAAGATGCCCAAAGAAATATTCCAAAAGATCCACGCATCATTTTTGTGCCGTATAATTTTCGCCATCTGCAAAGGTTTCTTAAACTACATAACATAGATGTAGTGGATGGAATTCTTGCAGATCTAGGGGTTAGCAGTTACCAGTTTGATGAAGCCGAAAGAGGTTTCTCAACCCGGTACGATGCGCCACTTGATATGCGGATGGATCAGCGACAATCACTCACGGCTGCTGATATATTAATGAACTATAGCGAGCAGCAACTGCATAAGATGTTTGAGCAGTACGGTGAGGTCACAAACGCAAAAACGTTGGCTAAAACAATTGTTGAACTACGAGGCACTCAGACACTAAAATCAATTGATGCTTTTAAGCAAGCACTCCGCGGAGTAGTGAAAGGAAATCCGAACAGGTACTTTGCCCAGGTATTCCAGGCATTGAGGATTGAAGTAAATGACGAGCTCGGAGCATTAAAAGAAATGCTTCAACAAATTCCACCCTTGTTGAAACCGGGATGCCGGGCAGCCATCATCACGTTTCATTCTTTAGAAGATCGGTTAGTTAAACAATTTTTTCGTCGGGGAACCTTTCAGGAGACGGAAGAGAATCCTTTTATCATGCAGAACAAGAAAAATGAACTGAAAGTGATAACAAAAAAACCAATCGAAGCATCGGAAGAAGAGACGAGGCGAAACCCAAGAGCCAGAAGCGCAAAGTTGAGAATAGCAGAGAAAGTGCGTGGTGAGTAGTGAATGGTGAGGAGAATGTTTTGGAGCCTGCGACCGTAGCTTTTGCAACTTTTTTGCGTCCGCATTCGGCGGATCAACCAGTAGTTCTTATCAACACATAAAGGGTATTAAATCCAATTTCTTTGAAACTCCGTGCCACCCCGATTAGATCCGGGTGGCACGGTTAAAACCAAACCAGTACCCGTGTCACAGTTTCAAACCGTGACGCGGATTAAACAGCATGCAGGAACAAGAAATCATCAAAGAGCGGGACATTAAACTTGACTGGAAGCGATGGTTGAACTATCAATCACTCGTGAGGCAAGTGCCGTTCTTTTTATTTCTCGCTGCCTTAGCAGTTATATATATATATAATGGTCACTATGCTGACAAAACCATCCGTAACATCAACAGAACAGCCAAAGAAGTAAAAGAATTGCAATGGGAATATAAAACTGTGAAGAGTGAAGTGATGTTTCAAAGTAAACAAAGTGAATTGGTAAAAGCAGTAGAGCCATTAGGATTAAAGGAATTGACAGAAGCACCGGTTGTTTTAAACAGTGAGTCAAACATGAAAGGTGAAAAGTGAAAGGGAGTATTTCATGTTTGACGTTTCACTTTTAACAAAAAAGAAACTTGCAACGGACGATGATGAGAAATACCGGAGCTGGTATCATAAATAACAACTAAAGAATACCGAAGAAGAGTGGAAGTAAAACGTGACATACTGTGGAGAGTGTACCTCAGTTTTATCGGCATAGTGGTGCTGAGTCTGCTGGTTCTCGGCAGAGCTTTCTATATTCAGCAGGTGCAGGGAAGTTATTGGCGCAGCATGAGCGACAGCCTGCATCAGCGAATTGAAGAAATAGATGCCGGCCGCGGTACTATTTATAGCGAGGACGGACAAATGTTAAGCACGTCGCTTCCCACCTTCGATATCTACATTGATTTTATGGCCGATGGCCTTCGTGAGAAAAACGGAAAACGTTTCAAAGAAAATATTGATTCCTTCTCCAAGGCACTGGCAAATTATTTCAGAGATAAATCAGCTGCAACTTATAAATCCGAATTCCAAAAAGCATATAAAAGGAAAGACCGCTATTTCCCGCTCAAAAAGAAATTGAAGTTTGAAGATTATAAAATCTTCCGTCATTTTCCATTAGCAAGATTAGGCAGAAACAGAAGCGGCGTAATAGTAGAAGAGAATAGTAAGCGGTTAATGCCATATCAAACCCTGGCGACAAGAACCATTGGTTTGTCGAGGGAATATGTTGCGAGCAATGGCAAAACAAAAAAGCAAAATGTGGGTATTGAGAAAAGTTACGATAGCTTATTAACTGGTCAAAAAGGTCAGCGGCTTGTTCGTTTTATTGCCGGGGGCGTTCCTGTACCGATTGATGGGTACCAGGTAGAACCTGAAAATGGAAAGGATGTTATCACAACCCTTGATGTTAATATTCAGGATATCGCTTCTAATGCCTTGATGAAAAAGATGATCGAGTGTGAAGGACAGTACGGAACTGCAATCGTGATGGAAGCAAAAACAGGAAAGATCAAGGCAATTGCAAATCTCGGCAGACAAAAAGATGGCAGTTATTGGGAAGATGATAATTATGCACTTCGCGTAACGGAGCCAGGTTCCACAATAAAACTGGCAACGCTATTATCCGTGCTGGAAAGTGGAAGCTCAGCTCCTGACGACCTGGTGGAAGTAGGAACTGCAGGTCAAATGGTAGTTGGACCCAGAAATGTAAATGATGCAGAAAGATCACCAAAGGCAGTCCTGACAGTAAAGGAATGTTTTGCGCATAGCTCAAACGTCGGTATGAGTAAACTGGCTTATAAAGCTTTCGGAAATAATCCAAAGAAGTTTAAAGATTATCTGCATGATTATTTATTGGATGAAAAATCTCCGGTTGATTTAACTGACATACCAAAATCACGGCTTGCTTCATTTGAAAAGAATGCGGGCGGCACGATGAATATGATCACAATGAGTTTTGGCTATGCGATCCAGGTAAGCCCTTTACAAACGCTAACACTTTATAATGCAATTGCCAATGATGGTAAGATGATGAAGCCATATTTAGTGAATAGAATTGTAAGAGATGGAATTCCTTATCGTGAATTTCAGCCAACAGTTCTTGATGAAGGCATTTGCAAATCATCCACAGTAAAAGCGGCTCAACAAAGTATGGAAATGGTGATCACAGAAGGGACCGGTAAACCAGCCTTCAAAGACATGCCATTTGCTGTTGCAGGTAAAACCGGAACGGCACATGTGGCCGATGGTAGCATCAAATACAATGACATGGTTTACCAGGCATCGTTTGTTGGTTATTTTCCTGCCGATGATCCTGTTTACAGCTGCATTGTTGTTGTTCGTACAAAACCTCATGCAGCTCTGCATTATGGAGGACAAATAGCAGCGCCGGTTTTCCGCGAAATAGCGATCAAATTGTATGCAATGTATATCGATCAAAAGGCTGGTCCGGCATACGAGGTGAAGAAAGACAGTTTGAATTATTTCTATGCCGGAAACAGCAGGGATATAAAAAATGTTTTCAAAACATTAAATGTTGAATATCGTGATTCAGTCCGGCAGTCAAGCTGGGCAGCTGTTACTACATCGGATTATCACCCGGTAATAAAAGAAGTGGGTGTTAGTAAAGCCCAAATGCCGAATATAAAAGGTATGGGTTTGAAAGATGTTGTTTACCTGCTTGAAAATATGGGATTGAAAGTAAAGACAAATGGAAAGGGGAAAGTGATGATTCAATCTATACAGCCGGGAACGACCCTGGTCAAAGGAATGACTGTTTATGTTGAATTAGGATAAAAGTTTATTGTGAAGCTAAGTGATATTCTATATAAAGTCAGTATCAGGTCGGTTGTGGGAAGTACGGATATAGATGTAAAGGCTGTTCAGATTGATTCGAGGAAGGTAACTAAAGGCTCTTTGTTTATTGCTGCAAAAGGAACCGCTGCCGATGGCCATCTTTTTATTGATAAGGCAACGGAGGCTGGCGCTACCGTGATAGTATGTCAGGTGTTGCCAATTGTGAAAAAGGATAAAGTTGTTTATGTGCAGGTCGAAGACAGTGCGGAAGCAGCTGGTTATATCGCGACAAATTTTTTTGAGCAGCCTTCGGGAAGAATGAAAGTGATAGGAGTAACCGGGACAAATGGCAAAACGACTATTTCGACATTATTATATAAGCTCTTTACATCGTTGGGTTATAAATGCGGATTGTTAAGCACTGTGGAAAATCGTGTTGGCGAAAGGATTTTGGCGGCTACGCATACCACACCGGATGCAATCAGCCTGAATGGTTTGTTGAAGGAAATGGCTGATGATGGCTGTACACATGTTTTTATGGAGAATAGTTCTCATGCCATTCATCAACATAGAAGCACAGGCTTAAAGTTTGCCGGCGGCATTTTTAGCAACATCACTCACGAGCATCTTGACTATCACAAAACGTTTGATGAATACATCAGGGTGAAAAAATCATTCTTCGATTCACTGTCATCTGACGCATTTGCTGTAAGTAATGCTGATGATAAAAGGGGAATGGTGATGCTGCAGAACACAAATGCAAAAAAACATTTCTACAGTTTGCGAACGGTGGCTGATTTTAAAGGAAAGATACTTGATAACAGTCTGAGCGGTTTGGTGATGAATGTAAATGATACTGAAGTTCATTTTAGGCTGATCGGGGAGTTCAATGCATATAATCTTCTTGCTGTTTACGGTACCGCAATGTGCATGGGAGAGGATAAACAGGAGGTGTTAAGATGTTTAAGCGTGCTGACAGGTGCAGAGGGAAGATTCGATTATATGATCTCGCCAAAAGACCGGTTGATCGCAATTGTTGATTACGCACATACACCAGATGCCTTGCTGAATGTGCTTGCAACAATAAAAAAATTAAAGAAGGGAAATGAACAAGTGATAACAGTGGTTGGTTGCGGTGGCGATCGAGATAAAACGAAGAGACCAATAATGGCAGAAGTCGCATGTGAGCATAGTGATAAGGTGATATTGACAAGTGATAATCCAAGAAGTGAAGACCCGGCGCAGATCATTCAGGATATGGAACAGGGTGTAAGTATCGTTGCGAAGAAAAAGAGCATCTCAATAGTTGATAGAAAAGAAGCGATAAAAACAGCAGTGAGCCTGGCAACGAGTGAAGATATAATACTGGTAGCAGGTAAAGGGCATGAAAAGTACCAGGAGATAAAAGGAGTAAGATATCATTTTGATGACAAAGAAGTTGTGAGGGAGATGTTTGAAATGCTTAACAGGTGAAACCTGAAAGGTGAAAGTGAAACAGCGTTTTGACGGTCTCACGTTTCACTTAAAAGAAGAAATTACTTGGACGGTAATCATAAACAAAATGATCATCATGTGAAGATGATCGAAAGAAAAACCAAGCCTTCTCTTATTCCTCTCCGCTCACAGCGGAGAGGTTAGGAGAGGCGAAAACCTGAGACCAACAATGCTATACCATTTGTTTGAATGGTTTGAAAAAAATGACATCGAGTTTCCCGGAAGTGGGATACTCGAGTTTATTTCTTTCCGTGTATTGCTGGCAATGTTGCTCTCATTACTCATCACATTGGTTTTTGGGAAACGTTTGATCAATATCCTGAAAAGAAAAATAGGAGATGAGACCGTTAGAGATCTTGGACTTGCCGGCGAAGAACAAAAGAAGGGTACGCCGACAATGGGTGGAATCATAATTATTCTTGGAATAGTCGTACCGACTTTGCTCTTTGCAAGACTGGATACTATATATATTATACTGATGCTTATTGCCACAGTGTGGCTTGGAATAATCGGTTTCATTGATGATTTTTTGAAATTAAGAGCTAAAAGAATTGCGCATCAGCAGGGCGTAGCCTATAAAAAAGGGGATAAAGATGGACTGGCAGGCTGGTTCAAAATTCTTGGACAGGTGGGGTTAGGAATTTTTGTTGGTGCCACCCTTTATTTTAATGCGGAGGTAAGAATTTGGAGGGAATACCAGGGTACGCCGCCGGCCGATGATCCATCTGTATTTTGTAAGATTATCAATAACCGTCAGAAATGTTTTGTAGAAACTAAAGTGCCAATTACAACAATTCCTTTTGTCAAAAGTCATGAGTTTAACTATTCCAAGCTTTTGCCCGAAAGTTGGCGGGATTACACCTGGTTACTTTATATACTCATAGTGATCTTTATAATAACTGCCGTTTCCAATGGTGCCAATATCACTGATGGGTTGGATGGATTAGCAACGGGAACATCTGCATTGATCGGGGTCTGTCTTGGAATTTTTGCCTATGCAAGTGGTAATCTCTATTTCGCTGATTATCTCAACATCATGTATATCCCGGGCCTGGGTGAGCTTTCAGTTTTCATTGCAGCTATGATAGGAGCCTGTATTGGTTTTCTCTGGTATAATTCTTACCCGGCACAGGTATTTATGGGCGATACAGGCAGTTTAACGCTAGGAGGTATCATCGCATCAATTGCGATTATCGTTCATAAAGAATTATTAATACCGATTTTCTGTGGAGTGTTTTTCGTAGAACTGCTGAGTGTTATGCTACAGGTAAGCTATTTCAAATACACAAAGAGAAAGTTTGGGGTAGGGAAAAGAATTTTTCTCATGAGCCCCTTACATCATCACTACCAGAAGCAAGGCTATCATGAAGCTAAAATCGCAACAAGATTTTGGATTGTAACAGTGCTTTGTGTATTGCTGAGTATTGCAACGTTGAAGTTGAGATAAATAAATCGTGAAACGTGAGACGTGAATCGTGAAAGGGGATTAAACAAATAGAAGTTTTTTAATCACGACGACGATTCACTATTGACGAACGAATTATTGAAAAACCGCCCCCGTTCGAAACCCTAAGAAACTGATTCGAAGTCCAAACCAGATTGTGGTGCAGAAAGCAAGAACTAATGCTTGTGAAGAACCAACTTCCGTACAACTGGCCCATCCCATCTTCCCAAAAAGGGAGGAGATCAAGGTACAGTGCCAGCCTATTGAAAATATTTATTAATCCGTGACCAGTAAATGATGAATAGAACGGTAAATGATGAAATGCTTCATTACAAAGAAGATTGAAAAACATTAGCTCGGCCTCCCTCCCTAACAGGGAGGGATAAGAGGGAGGGCCGTTATGAAAAAGAAACTTGTCATACTCGGCGGAGGTGAAAGTGGCGTCGGCGCAGCGTTGCTGGCAAAACAAGGGGGATATGACGTGTTTCTTACAGACGAAAGTTCTTTGAAAGAAATTTATCGCAACGAGTTGTTGAATGCCGGAATTGAATTTGAAGAAGGCAAGCATACTGATGAAAAGATCCTGAATGCAGACGAGGTTGTAAAGAGCCCGGGCATACCGGAAAAAAATGAAATGGTGAAAAAGATAAGAGCAAAAGGGATTGTGATCATCAGTGAAATAGAATTGGCTTATCGCTTCAAAGGGGATAGTAAGATTATAGGCATTACCGGCAGCAATGGAAAAACGACCACCACTGCATTGACATATCATATCTGCAAAACGGCAGGCGTTGATTGTGCGATGGTTGGCAATATCGGCTTTTCATTCGCAAGACAAGTTGCAACAGATCCCAAACCGCTGTATGTAGCTGAGATCAGTAGTTTCCAGTTGGATGATATTAAAACATTCAGACCGGATGTAGCGATAATCACCAACATTACCGAAGATCATCTTGATCGCTATGAATACAAGTTTGAAAATTATATACGGAGCAAATTCCGGATCGCTATGAACCAGACAAAAAGTGATCATTTTATTTATTGCCTGGATGATGAAGTAACTATGAAATATTTAAATCACCCGATAGCTATCGGGTTCAATATTCAATCAAAACAACTGCCAATCAGCATGAAAAAAGAACCACCGAATGGAGCATTTATCAAAGACGGGGATATGTATGTAAGAACAGGAAACGATTACGTAAGTATGAGTGTCTACGATTTTGCATTAAAAGGAATACATAATCAATATAACACGATGGCCGCCTGTGTCGCCGCATCAACGTTAGAATTAAGAAAAGAAAAGATTCGCGAAGCGGTCACCACTTTTCAAAGTCTCGAACATCGGATGGAGCCTGTTGCCACTATCCGCGGTGTTGAGTTTATCAATGATAGTAAAGCAACTAATGTGAACAGCACATGGTATGCATTGGAGAGTATGAACAAGCCCACTATCCTCATCCTTGGAGGCGTTGATAAAGGAAATGATTATTCATTGATCGTCGACCTGGTAAAAGAAAAAGTGAAAGCGATTATTTGTCTCGGTACTGATAATCGAAAAATTCATGAGGCATTTGGAAATATAACAAGTACGATAGTGAATACAGGTAGCGCGGCAGAAGCCGTACATGCTGCCTTTCATTTTGCAGAAAAAGGTGATGTCGTTTTGTTGAGTCCGGCTTGTGCAAGTTTTGATCTGTTCAAAAATTATGAAGACAGGGGCAATCAGTTTAAAAAAGCAGTAAAGGACTTATAAAACCGCCCTGTCCTCCGCCTCAGGCGAAGAGACTGAGATCGGAGGTTTCATTATGAATTTGAAAGTTCTTAACTGATGAATTTAATAATTGTGACTAACAAAGTCCTGCTATTCAACTTTCGTGCAGCCTGCCCTGAGCTGGTCGAAGGGTCGCGCACTTGTAGGCTTAGCTCTTTATTCAGCATGAATTGCCACAGTCTTTAGTCTGTGGATGAAAAAAAACATAAATGAAAATTTAATTAAAATCCCTTTAGGGGTTTGGGATATATGACCGAAGCTTTAAACATACAAAACCAGATCAAAAATTTTAGTCAACGCACCAAGGGCGACAAAGTGATATGGGCATTAGTGATACTTCTCGTACTTGCATCGTTACTGGTAGTGTATAGTGCCACGGGTTCTCTTGCTTATAAGTTATACCGGGGCAATACCGAAGTATACCTATTCAAACAAATTGCATTTATAACAATCGGCATGGCTGTTATTTACTTTGCTCATCGTGTTAATTATACTATCTGGTCCAAAGTTGCCTATTTCCTGTTTATCATTTCAATTCCGCTTTTGATCTATACATTATTCTTTGGTGTTCGAATGAATGAAGGCAGCCGCTGGATCCGATTGCCGATCATTAATATGACGATGCAGACTTCTGATCTTGCCAAGCTTGCTTTGTTCATGTACATTTCAAGACAGATCAGTAAACGACAAAATGTAATTAAAGATTTCAAACAGGGATTTTTGCCTTTAATCATTCCTGTAGGAATTGTCTGTGCATTGATCGCTCCTGCAAATCTTTCCACTGCGTTGTTACTTGGCGCGAGTTGTTTACTATTATGTTTTATAGGGAGGGCGAATACAAAACATCTGTTGATAACAGTTGGCATTGCATGTATTCCGATCGTGATGTTGATCATTGCAGCTGTTGTTCGTCATAACTCCGCTGGGGATGAACTAACGGGTTCCAAAAAAACTTCATCTGGGTTATTTGCCAGGGCAGATACATGGATCAATCGTGTCGAAGGGTTCATGTACGGCAGTAAACAATCAATTGATGACGATGCTTACCAGGTAACACAGGCGAAAATTGCAATTGCAAAAGGTGGTTTGATGGGTGTGGGCCCGGGCAATAGCACGCAAAGAGATTTTTTACCACAAGCGTATAATGATTTTATCTATCCAATTATTATGGAAGAGTATGGATTGATAGGAGGCACTTTTATTCTATTCATCTACCTGGTGTTTTTGTGGCGAAGCATTAGGATTTTTAAACGCTGTCCATATGCTTTCGGAGCATTTCTCGCACTGGGACTCAGCTTTACATTGGTGATACAAGCAGTAGTAAATATGGCCGTAAGTGTAAACCTGTTTCCTGTAACAGGAGTTACACTCCCACTAGTGAGTATGGGTGGGAGTAGTTTCTTATTTACCTGCTTTGCAATCGGAATCATATTAAGTGTGGCGAGAAATGTAGAGCAACTTGAGGGAAAGGGCAGGGAAGTGGTGGTAGACAATAATCAATAATTATTAGTTAATAATTATTGATTATTAAAAAAAGTAATAATTGATTGAATGAGCAAACGTATCATAATCGCTGGAGGAGGCACCGGTGGGCATATTTTTCCGGCAATCGCAATCGCCAATGCGTTAAAAAAGAAAGATAGATCAATAGAAATATTATTTGTTGGTGCGAAAGATAAAATGGAGATGGAAAAGGTACCGCAGGCAGGATATAAGATCATAGGGTTAGATATAGCTGGATTCAACAGGAGTTCTTTGATAAAAAATATTGGTTTGCCTTTTAAGATCATAAGAAGTTATTTCCAGGCAAGGAAGATAATGAGTGAGTTCAAACCAGATGCAGTAGTTGGAGTTGGTGGTTATGCCAGTTTTCCAATGCTGCAATTGGCACAGCAAAGAAATGTTCCGACAGTTATACAGGAGCAAAACTCGTTTGCCGGAAAAACAAATATGATACTGGGAAAAAGTGCAGACAAGATCTGTGTTGCTTATGAAGACATGGAAAAATTTTTTCCAAAGGAAAAAATTGTGATCACGGGCAATCCGGTAAGAGCTGCCATTTCTCAAACAACAGTTTCAAAATCGGAGGGCTTGAGATTTTTTCAATTAGCCGAAGGAAAGAAAACAGTTTTTGTGGTGGGAGGAAGTCTGGGTGCGAAAGCAATTAATGAAGCTGTAGATGCACATCTTGACGAATTATTGAATGCAGGTCTTCAGCTTATCTGGCAAACAGGAAAACCGTATTTGGCAAAAGCAAGAGACAGGGCAGCGGGGAAGCCCGGTATTTGGGTAAATGATTTTATTACAAAAATGGAAGACGCCTATGCTGCGGCTGACATTGTAATATCAAGAGCAGGAGCGATAGCAATTGCTGAATTGTGTGTAATGCAAAAACCAACATTGTTTGTGCCTTTTCCTTATGCAGCAGAAGACCATCAAACAGTAAATGCAATGAGCCTTGTAAATAAAAATGCAGCACTGATTGTAAAGGATAGTGAAGCAAAGGATAAGGTGATACCCATGATCATTGAGTTGGCAAAGGATGAAACAAAGCAAAATGAATTGAAAAAAAATATTAGTCAATTGGCTAAAAAAAATGCTGATGAAAGAATAGCGGAAGAGATTCTTAGCTTATTGAAATGAGTTTTTGACGGATTCGAAAAAGGTTCAAATACTGTCCTTATGAATCCCCCTTCGGGGGGCTGCTAAAGTTGGAAGACGTAGAGACAAGGGATGCCTTGCCTGTACGATAGTCAGGAGTTCAAAGTCGTTGTCTCTTGAAAATTGATCCCGATAGCTATCGGGAGAACATTGAACATTTTTTAGAATGAATGAAAAGAGAAAGACAGAGGAAAGTGTGAGTTCTATTTATTTCATCGGCATCGGCGGAATTGGAATGAGTGCATTAGCCAGGTACTTTCATTCAAAGGGGGCGAAGGTGAGTGGGTATGATAAAACACCAAGTTCTTTAACAAAGGAATTAGAGCAAGCCGGAATAAGGATTCATTATGAAGAAAATGTTGAGCTGATCCCAAAAGACAGTGACCTGGTTGTTTATACGCCGGCCGTTCCCAGGGAACATAAAGAGCTGGTTTATTATCAACAAAATGGGTATAAAGTAGTAAAGCGAAGTGATGTGTTGCAAATAGTAACCGAAAGTTCTTTTAATATATGTATCGCAGGAACTCATGGCAAAACAACCATCACGACAATGGTAGCGCATCTGTTGCGTCATACCGGCTACGGTTGTAATGCATTTCTTGGTGGTATTTCGGTGAACTACGGAACTAATTTTTGGAGCAGCGAAAGAAATGTAAGTGTTGTTGAAGCGGATGAGTATGACAGAAGTTTTTTGAAATTAAGTCCTGATGTGGCGATCATTACAGCAATGGATCCTGACCACATGGACGTTTATGGAACTTCCGAAGAAATGGAAAAAGCATTTATCGATTTCAGCGGTAGAATAAAGCCGGGGGGATTGCTGATCAGCAAGTATGGACTACAGAGAACCAAAGATCTGAAAGGAGCAAGACATCTGACTTATAGTGTCCAAAATAAAAATGCAGATGCACATGCAGAGAATATAAAGATGATGAGTGGGAGCTATGGATTCGATGTTGTACTAAAAGAAAAGAGAATTGAGAATGTGCGTTTGAATATCGGCGGAATGCACAATGTTGAGAATGCCATAGCGGCAATAACGGTAGCAAGTTCTTTAAATATAGATGAAGAGAAGATCAAAGCAGCAGTAGCAGATTTTCAGGGAGTGAAAAGAAGGTTCGAGTATGTCATCAAAACAGATAAGCTGGTTTTTATCGATGATTATGCTCACCACCCTGAGGAGTTAAGGGCCTTGATTAATGGGGCTAAATCGTTGTTTAGCGATAAACACTGTACAGTGATATTTCAACCGCATCTGTACACAAGAACAAGGGATTTGGCGGATGGATTTGCAGAAGTGCTGGATATGGCCAATGAAGTGATATTGTTACCGGTCTATCCAGCAAGAGAATTGCCGATAGCAGGAGTAAGCAGTGAAATGATCTTGCACAAAATGAAGAATAAAGATAAAATGGTGTTGAATAAGGATGGCTTGATAGATTGGATAAAAAAAGAGTTTAAGAGGGACAGGAAAGTTTTAGTAACAGCAGGAGCCGGCGATATTGATTTACTGGTAGAACCGATAAAACAAATTTTGAAATAGCGAAATAGTTTTTTTGTGAATACAAAAGCAACAATACGGAAAATATTATTTGTGATGCTATGGGTTTGCATCGGCGGTGGAATGCTAAGCTTACTGATTGCAGCGATCGGCAAGAAGAACAGGGAAGACTGTACTGATTACACTATTGCAATCAAAGGGACAGAAGATAAATATTTTATTGATGCAGGCGATATCAATAAACTGCTCAGATCGGGCGTCGGTTCTGAGTTGAAAGGAAAAAAGATCAAAGAGATCAATCTTAAAAAGCTTGAGCAGCTTTTAAGAGACAATGTATGGATCCGCAAAGCTGAAATGTGGTTTGATAATCGTAATGTGTTGCACGTTGAAGTTTACGAACGAGAACCAATTGCAAGGATCTTCACGATAAAGGGTAATACCTTTTATATAGACAGCACAGAAAAAAGGTTGCCTCTTTCCGCAAAAAAGAGTGCAAAAGTTCCTGTGTTCACAGGATTCCCTGATAGAAAATCTTACTCTTCAATGGATAGCCTTCTAATGGACCATCTGAGGAGGATAGCGACATATGTAAAGAATGATCCGTTCTGGATGAGCCAGATAGCGCAAATAGATATTACAGCCGACCGAAATTTTGAGTTGAGCCCTGTCGTCGGCAATCACCTGATAAAACTTGGAAATGGAAACGATATTGAAATGAAATTTAATCGCCTGATGACTTTTTACAAGCAGGTATTGGCACAGAAGGGATTTGATTCATACAGTACGATCGATGTTCGGTATACCGGACAAGTGGTCGGAACAAGAAGAGGAACTGAGAAAAGTAAAGTAGATACAGTGATGTTGAAAAGAAGAATAAGTGAAATGTTGAAACAGGTGCAAAATCAATATGACAGCATTGTTGCTTTAAAACCGATTATTGAAAAACCAATAATAAGTGGATCACAAGTAAGTACAAATAGTTTGAGAGCCACCAGGACTCAACCTACTAACCCAAATACTTTGAAAGCTGAATCCTTACCCTCTAAAAACGACAGTAAATCAACTAAAAACAAAGCGAGAGCGGTCATGCCGAAGAAGGAAAGGAGTCAGTAGTCGGGAGTCAGGAGGTAAATGGATTACTAAAGTTAGCGTTACCAAAAATGAAAATAAATTAAAACAAGTAACCATTCACTAATACAAATAACTAAACCGTAAACAACTAAAAACTACAATATCATGAACAACGAACAACCCATTATCGTCGGACTCGACATCGGCACAACGAAGATCGCTGTGATCGCCGGTCGTAAGAATGAATTTGGCAAACTGGAGATATTAGGCTTTGGGCGGGCCAACAGCAACGGTGTAAAACATGGCCAGGTCCTCAAT
>JAICGN010000023.1 GCA_025923075.1 Chitinophagaceae bacterium | reverse complement strand
TTCCTAAGTAAAATCTTCCCCATCATCGTCCTCATCACTTGTCTTAATTCCACCAAGATTCAACATTGAACCCATTAGGTCCTTAAATTCTATTTTTCCTTCAATTACTTTTTTACTGATCATTGAATACGAAGAAAGCCCATGCAATACAAATTCCATGAGTAAAGCGGTTTCCTTTTCGTTGGCGCCTTTATAAAATTTCTTTACCATCGCATGCAGGCCATCCACTTTATATAATTGCACCAGTTTGTCATCATCCCTGGTATTGAAAAAAAGATTGACCTGGTTGCCTTTGTCAAACCAGGTAATAATAGAGCGATACGGATTTTCTTCTCTTGAAGGTTCTTCCACGTTTTTTGGACGCATTCTTTTTTTCAGCACTTCAGGGTTGGGAAAATAATTTGCAAATTGTGAACGAACTGCTTTGTCCAATAAATTCATTGCCACCTGGTAGGGTCCTTCCTGCTCACCTTCATACACTAATTCAATTTTACCGGTAATAGAAGGAATGATGCCTGCAAGGTCACTTAACCAAACCTGCGTTTGCTTTTCATTGTTGACAATGGCTCTTCTTTCGGCAGCGCTTATAGCATTTTCATAAGCGGAGATTGTTAGTCTTGCACTTACTCCACTTTTTTTATCTACAAATTCACTGGCTCTTGCTTCAAAAGCAACTTGCTCGATCAGCCGTTTCACAAGATCGCTGATCTTTATTTTATCTTTTTGTTCGTCAGCGATCACCGCTTCCTGTTCGGTTATTTCAAGCGCCATTTCCAGCGTCTTTGGATAATGTGTCAGGATCTGGCTTTCGATCCGATCTTTTAACGGCGTTACTATTGAACCACGATTAGTATAATCTTCCGGGTTAGCAGTGAACACAAATAGAATATCAAGGGGCAGCCGCAATTTAAATCCGCGGATCTGGATATCACCCTCTTCTAAAATATTAAATAATGCCACCTGGATGCGGGCCTGCAGATCCGGCAATTCATTAATCACAAAAATACCACGATTACTTTTTGGAATGATACCATAATGGATCACCCGTTCATCAGCAAAACTTAATCGAAGGTTGGCCGCTTTGATCGGATCAATGTCACCAATGAGATCAGCAACACTTACGTCCGGCGTAGCCAGCTTTTCACCATAGCGTTCGCTACGATGGATCCAATGTATTGGCGTTTCATCTCCGTGCGCTGCAATTTGATCTGATGCATATTTTGAAATGGGATGAAGAGGGTCATCATTCAGTTCACCACCAGCAATACAAGGAATATACTCGTCCAGTAACTCAATCATCTGTCTCGCCATTCTGGTTTTCGCCTGTCCGCGTAATCCAAGAAAAAGGATATTGTGTTTACTCAACAATGCTCTTTCCACATCAGGCACCACGCTATCTTCGTAGCCAATAATTCCGGGAAAAGTATTTTCTTTTCTTTTCAACTTCAGGATAAGATTTTGCCGCAGCTCTTCCTTTATGCTACGATATCTGTAGCCGCTTTTCTTTAGCTCCTCAAGGGTCTTTATATTTGGAATATTCATAGTTACTTGCGAGCCCCGATTGATCTGGGAGAGGCAATCCCCACTTTGTTTAAAGTTATGTTATTATCATAAGTGCTCCATCTTCTTTCGTTGCGACGCTCCGTTCAAAGTTCTGTTCTCTATTCAACAAGCGTGTCGCAATTCTATTCAGCTGTTTTTAAAAATTCTCTTTCTTGTTTATTGAGATCGGTCATAGAAAATTTCTCTATTTTGTGTATAGACATTTTGTCTAATATATCAACGGTTGCTTTATACGATGCTTCTTCAGAAGGCTTTATTAAAACAATAAGAGAATCTTTTGAAAATAGTTGCCATCCATCAGCGATTAACTTGTCTGTTTCGTCAAGTGGAACTGATCGGCCTCCTTTGAGGGAATCCCCATAATACCCAAAGACCTTATCAGCTTTCAAAAGTATAAGCGTCAGCTTCGTTTTTACTCCACTGTATTGATCGGCACTGTCTTTCGCTGAATCTTTTGTCATAAATAACTTCATTGTTGTTGGCGAAGATACCGTGGTAAACATGGTAAACATAAAGAATCCGACACAAGCTATCGCAAGAATGCCGATAATCACTAGTATCGAACCCGATCTTAATTTCATAAAGCTTTATTCAGAATTGGTCAATAGACTGTTTTTCTTTTCCCGCTTTCAAAATCTTTGAATATAAATGCGCCCAACTTGTCAAGCGATGCAAAAAATGCTTTACCATTATTGGTTTCTGTGAACTCATTCACGAATCGCTGCAGGTAGGGATCGGTTGCGATCATAAATGTAGTGATCGGTATTTTTAGTTTTTTACACTGCGCAGCGAGATTTAAACAACGGCTTGTGATCTTTCTATCCAAACCGAAACTGTTTTTATAATATCGCTTCCCGATCTTCAGGCAAGTTGGCTTGCCATCGGTGATCATAAATATCTGCTTGTTTGGATTTTTTCTGCGCCGCAGGATATCCATAGCTAATTCAAGCCCCGCAACGGTATTGGTATGATAGGGCCCGACCTGCAAATAGGGGAGATCTTTTATTTCTACCGGCCACGCATCGTTACCAAACACTACAATATCTAAAGTATCTTTCGGATATCTTGTGGTTATCAGCTCACTCAGTGCCATCGCTACTTTTTTTGCAGGCGTTATCCTGTCTTCGCCATACAATATCATTGAGTGAGAGATATCGATCATCAATACAGTTGATGTTTGTGCTTTGAAATCCGTTTCCCTTATGCTCAGATCATCTTCCTGCATGCTGAAACTGTCAATGCCGTGATTGATCTGCGCGTTTCGGATGCTTTCGGTAAAATCAATTTGCTCGATCATGTCACCAAAGCGAAATGGTCTTGATTCGGGGTTTAATTCATCCCCCTGGCCCGGTTTAAAACTGTGATGATCGCCCTGCCTTGTTTTTTTAAGCTTCCCAAAAATTTCTTCCAGGCTTTTTTTACGAATTCCCTGCTCGGTCTTGGGCGTAATTTTTATTTCACCAAGCTGATTATCGTCCGTGATATACCCTTTTTCTCTTAAATCCTCAATAAAATCGCCAATCCCATATTCATCATCGGTTAGTTCAAATTTCTTATCCAGCTCGTTCATCCAGTTTAACGCTTCTGACAGATCGCCATTTGTGTAAGTAAGTAACTGCATAAACATATCCAGCAGTTGTTCAAACCGCGACTTTCCGCCTTCATTAGGATCAAATTTCTTAAAGTGATGTCCAATCATTCAATTGTAAATTTCACATTTAGTATTGCAGATTTAATGCCTGTTCTGCAAAACCACTTAGCAAATTACAATTTTATTTAATCAAGTATGCTTTAAATAAAAAAACCTCCCATTGGGAGGTTGAAATGATTTATTCGAAAAACTATTTTGTTTTTGGACTATCAGCTTGCAACCTTAACAAAGCTGAGTCAAGCAGCTTTTTGTTTAATGAATCCTGATTTTGCTGCGGATTATTCTTTGCGTCCCGGTTCTTCATATACTGGGTCAAATTTGAAACCCGCGTCATTTCCATAGCTAGCCCTAGTTGATTTGGACTAAGGTTAGAAGTTAAATAAGCATCAGCCTGGCTTGCCTGCTGCTGTTGCTGCATTTGCTCCATATATTTTTGCTGAGTGTATCTCATCAAAATATCTTCCAATTGCTTCTTCGTCATATCCCCGAGACTTGCATAAAATTCCATTTGCTGACCCAGGTCATTGCTCAACTCTTTATTGATTTTGTTGGCCAGGTCTGTCGCACCGGTTTCGTAAGCCATTTCCATTAAAGAAAGGCTTGACTGGTTATGAAATTCATTACGGCTTGGTATACCATAAGGAACATTTATATTTGGTACAAGGCTGTCAGCTTTCAACACAGCTTTTTTTGCCTCAACCGTTTTCCCTTTTGTCATCAGCTCTCTTGCCAGGTCAGCAAAATATTGACGGATCGTATACAGATGGCGGCGATTCTCTTCATCAAAGTACACGCCTTTCACATCTGCATGGCCATTCGTAAATTTCGTCATCATGTTATGCATCATGGGTTCTGCATTCACATCCCTTCCCGTACTTACTGGGGTGAGCCTGAACGTAAGTCCTTCTCTTTTCAGGAATGGAACAAGACCCATTCCAACCTGTGGGGACGTGAAATAGATCGGTCTTTTCCATCCATTGGTAGCAATGATATTCAAAATGATCAATTGATCTCTTCTTGGATCGGAATCGTTATCAGGTAACTCAAATAACATTTCGCCAGGTACCGCGTCATCAGGTCCCACAGTTCCATTCTTTCTTACTAATGCAGTATCAACAGGAACCTTGAATCTTTTTATGGGTAAAATCCTCGGGTCATCTTCTTTGCCGATCACATCTTTCATCACCTCATACAAGGGATAATAAGCGTTTTTATCGGCACGGTCAGAAGGCACATATTGCAATTGCTGGCGTTTATCTCCGATGATCTGTGCAGGAGACCAGATAACATCCACCGAATCGCTCTGGTTTATTTTATACCGCAACTGATTTATGTACCAGTCAATTCCAAGCAGGCTTGTATTAATGATACGAATATCTGGTCTCACTTTTTCAACCTCCTGTGCATACCATAACGGGTAAGTGTCGTTGTCGCCAAAACAGAAAAGGATCGCATTAGGCGCGCAGCTTTCCAAATAGTTTTTTGCATCATCTCTCGCTAATGTTTTTTTACTGCGATCATGATCATCCCATTCCTGGCTGGCCATCAGTATTGGTACAAGCAGACAAACAGCCGCAGTTGCGATATTCAGGACGTTTTCATTTGTTCCCTTCGAAGAGATCGCTTTTAATAGGGTGGGTAACCCTGCGCTGAAAATTGCATACACAGCCGCTACCATCAGGGAAGTTTTTATAACGGCAATGCCAGGCATGTATGTCATGCTAAATGCAGTAATTGCAAAGGTCAGCACCGAGCCAAATAAAATAGTATTGAATGAGTTTTGCTTTATTTCCCTGGTCAGTTTAACAAGAGCCGTTACAGCCAGGCCGATCCAAATAGCAAATGCATAAAACGAACCCACAAATGCATAATCCCTTTCACGCGGCTGATTGCCCGGCATATTCAGGTAAAGTCCAATGGCTATTCCTGTAAAAAAGAAAAGTAAAAAAGTAACTACCCAGTCATTCTTTTTCTTTATGAAATGATACACACAACCAAGGATCCCAAGCAGGAATGGAAGAAGGAATAATTTATTGTTAGCCTTATTATTTTTCAACGAATCAGGAAGCTTGCTTTGGTCGCCGAGCATTTGTTTATCAATAAATGAAATACCAGTTTGCCAGTTTCCATCACGACGGTTACCAAAGCCCTGGAGATCGTTTTGCCTTCCGGAGAAATTCCACATAAAATAACGCCAGTACATTAGTCCCATCTGGTAACTGAAAAAGAAATTTAAATTATCCGCATAAGTTATCGGAGGATCGTAGGCCACACCGCCGTTTGCATCTCTGTACCTTCCTTTGTTTAACCAGTCTATATAGAAATCTAAATGGTCCTGTTGATTGGTAATATCCCAAATACGGGGGAAAAACATTTCATCTTCAGGATTGAATTTATAATCGATCTCGGGACCCAGCTCAACATATTTATTATCCAGCTTGCCCCAACGCATCCCTTTTCTTTTTAGATCAATAGGCCGGGCACCAAAATGAGGTCCTTTTAGAATTGGCGCAGAACCATATTGTTCACGGGCAAAATAAGAGGCGAGTGTTGCAGGATTGTCCACATTGCTCATGTCAATTCCCGGGTTGGCATTCGAGCGAATAAGTGTGGTGACATAGGTTGAGTAACCAAGCATCACGAAAAGAAAACACCATACACCAAGTCGAAGCATAGAAAGACCTCTTTGACCCGCAAGTCGTAATAAGAACCAACAAAGCGCTCCAAGCAGGATAAAAAAGAAAGCAAAGCCAGTAAAGAATGGCAGACCGAAACCATTCACAAACATGCGATCAAAAGCCGCAGAAGTTCTTGGAATAATATAGACCATTGCCCAAAGTATCAGCCCGGTCAATGCGCAACTGATCAGAAAAGCAAAAATTGATTTACGAACGGTTGGCACATGTTTTTTGTAGAAATAGATCATTGCGATAGCAGGCACAGTCAAAAGATTCAGCAAGTGAACGGTAATGGAAAGACCAAGCATGAAAAAGATGAAAACAATCCAGCGATCGGCCCTGTTTCTTTCAACATTATCTTTAGCCAGCTCATAAGCATGTTCCCATTTCAGCATAGCCCAAATAATAAGGGCCGTAAAGAAGGATGACAAAGCGTATACCTCAGCTTCAACTGCGCTAAACCAGAATGTGTCACTGAATGTAAAAGCCAAGGCACCAACCACGCCTGATGCCATTACAGTGAAAGTTTGCTGCTGTGTTAGTCCCTCGCCATGATTAACAAACATCTTACGCGCAAAATGGGTGATGGTCCAAAAAAGAAATAAAATAGTAAACCCGCTGGCTACAGCACTTAAAAGGTTAACGGCACTTGCCGCATTGGCAGGGTTGCCGCCACTAAACAACACAATGAATAAACGGCCCAGCATCGTGAAAAGCGGAGAACCTGGGGGGTGTGGAATTCCAATTTCATTTGCGCAGGCAATGAATTCGCCACAATCCCAAAAACTTGCGGTGGCTTCGCGGGTAAGTGTATAAGTAGCAGTCGCGATCAGCAATATTACCCAGCCGGTAATATTGTTTACTTTCCTGAAATTCATAAAGATTTGATTTTATTCCCTTTTTGGTTGGAATGGGCAAAAATAGGGTTTCAACAGAAGATTTCGCTTTTCCGGCAGGCAAAACAATATTTAAAATATTTAACAAATCAACACTTATAAAAGGAGAGAGGCAACCTGTTCCCATGACTCGGCTCTTTTATGCCTGCCCGAATTTTTTAGTTGGTTATGCGGTTGGGAAAAAAGAATGGTTATTCCTTTAAACTGATCAAGATTTTTGAAATGATCGTCGATCATTATATCGGCATCAATGATTGTCTTGTTGCCGCAAAAAACTATCTGCTGCCAACTTATGAACTTGAAGTGTTCATTCAGCCATTCTAATTTTTCGGGCAAACTTTGCGGGAATTCCATCGCAGCAGAAACGATGAATAGTTCGTAGACTTCATTCAACGCAGCCAGTATTCCCACACTGTCTTTAAGGATCGGGGCTGTTCTGAAAAATCCTTCCGTATAAACATATTCGTTTATATAAGGGAAAGCTTTTCTTTCTTCGACGCCAACTACGTCTTCTAACGGTCTTCTTTTGCCGAAATCTTTTTCGTCGTAACGGAAAAACTGCTCATATACATCTGCAAGTACGCCATCCATGTCAACAGCTAGTCTTTGCATTGCTATTCAAAATTTATTCTTACTGTTTGGTAAAAAAGTTGATTTTGCAAAATTTGTCGTGATTGAGAATTCTTTTCAGAAAAGCCTTTCAACCCCAGGAGACCGGCTGCATTTCCTTTGTTGATGGCGATCTCAAGATAACCTGCACTGTTAAACAAGGCAAGCTTTTCCCCCTCGGGTACATCAGCATACGTTTCGCTGATATGATCAATCACTTCATCTCTTTTGAAATTTATTTTAAAACCCCGTCCTTTTCGCAATTCCTCAAACTCGTGGCGGGTAATATTTACAATTACATTTTCAAAATTGTCGATGAAAATAATCTGTCCATCGATCCAGTCATCACCAATTGCAGGTCTTAATGGATTTTTTTCGACATATGCTATGTCAGCCTGGCCAATGTTCTTTACTGACTCGCCATTGACAAGTTGATTGATCGTGTTCCCAAAAACATCAACGCAATGCAACGTGTTCTTTATTCTTCCCTCCTGCCAGGGAATGCCGATAACGATTTCTGGTTTCTCTTCAAGTATCATTGTGAGCAAACCATTATTGGCGCAAAAAATATATTGGTTATTGTGAAAGGCTAATAGCAGGTGATCCTGGTTTTTGTCGAAAAGATTTACCAGGATGATATGGTAAGTGAAATCGGGAAAATTTTTTATTGAATTTCTGCAAACATAAGACGCCTGTGGATAGTTAAAAGGAGCAATGTTGTGTGAAATATCGATTAACCGGAAGTCCGGATTAATATTAAGCAACCTTGCTTTTATGGCCCCTGTAAGGTAGTCGTGATTACCAATATCAGAGGTCAGGGTTAGTAATGGCATAATGAAGAAGTAAAAAGTCAAAAGTAAAAATTCCATAGCCAAAAAACTGCAAGTAATATCAGACGACCCTATTTTTAATTTTGACTTTTGATTTTTTACGCTCTAATCTTATTTAATCAGCTTTCCATCTTTATAAAAAAAGTTCCTTACCAGTTTGTCCGCAAGCCGGGGGAAAAACTTATTCATAAACACCGTTCGTTTTCCCTGGAATGTCATCACGACAGTTCGTTTTCTTTTCTCTATTGCCTTTAAAATTCTTCTGGCACACTCCTGCGCGGTCATCATTTTATCTTCATCCATTGGACTTTCACCTTGTGCTTCTCCCTCTTTATTTAACGCGGCATTTCGGATATTGGACGTGGTAAAGCCGGGACACACCCACATGACGTTCACACCCGTATCGAGAAGCTCTGTCCTGATAGCTTCCATCCATCCTTGCAAGGCATATTTAGATGCTGAATAACCGCTTCTGCCAGGCAGTCCACGATAGCCAGCGATGGAAGAGACGCCCACGACAGTTCCCTTTTTTTCTATTAAAAACGGTAAAGCATGTTTTGTACAATAAACGGCGCCAAAAAAATTTATCTCCATCACCTTTTTGATCACATCCACTGACGTGTCCTTTAATTCTGCCCGCATCGAGATTCCTGCATTGTTGATAAGAATGTGGATGGCACCAAACATTTTATAAGTCATTTCAACAAGCCGGCGGCAATCATTTTCGCTGCTGACATCTGCCACCATTGTATGCAAATGTGCCGCAGGATACTGTGTTTGTAAATGGTAAAGTTTGTCATGATTTCGTCCGCACGTGGAAACTTTTGCACCTTCTTTGATCAGCTCTTCAACAAGAGCCTTGCCGATTCCATCCGTTCCACCCGTTACGATGACAACTTTATCTTTGAAGTGAGACGACATAAATAGTTGCTTGTGCTACAAACCTACTTTAAAAAAGCAAGTAATAAAAAAGGCCCTGGTCAACCAGAGCCTGTGATCCCGCAGGGATTCGAACCCTGGGCCCCAACATTAAAAGTGTTGTGCTCTACCAGCTGAGCTACGAGATCATCAAAGCAGTCATAATGACCGCTTTATTTTTGGGAGTGCAAAAATACAGTTCAATGTCCTTTAAGCCAAAACTTTTTGCCTGTGTTAAAAAATATTATTGGCATTTAGCGTTGATAGTTTCATCTTTGACATATCGAAAATCCTTTAAAGCAACCCTTTAACTGAAAACAGCGATAATTAACCATTAACCCAATTTCCTTCATGGAGAAAGAAAAATCATCCGTTGAAATAATCAGCGTTTTTCCCAAAACAGCAGAAATGTTTGTTATAAAAGGTCGGCAAAATGAATATGTTTCTTTGCCCTCACAACCTTTATATGTTGACCTTAAGAAGTTTGCACGAATAAAAGCGAGTTCAACTTTACCACTGCGTCTGCCCCTTGAAAGTCTATCACACCGGATGATCAAACGGACCGGAGATATTTTGGTATCTACCATTGTCATAGTCGGATTGCTGAGCTGGCTGACTCCTATTATTGCCTTACTGATCAAGCTTGATTCCAAGGGGCCGGTTTTCTTTTTGCAAAGACGACACAAAAGAGACGGAAATGTTTTTACCTGTATCAAATTCCGGTCGATGATTGAAAATGATGATGCTGATTTTTTGCCAGCGACTGAAGATGATGAAAGAATAACGAGGTTTGGAAGGTTTTTACGAAATTATTTCCTTGATGAACTTCCCCAGTTTTTTAATGTCTGGGTCGGTGATATGGCTTTTATTGGTCCGCGTCCGCATATGATCAGTGAAAACAATAAGTATGAGGAAATCATTGAACATTATAATTACCGGCATAAAGTAAAACCGGGCATAACTGGTTTGTCTCAGGCAATGGGCTATGTGGGCGAAACAAGAAATGTCCAGGCGATGAGAGACCGTGTGCAGCTCGATATTTTTTATGTCAGGCATTGGTCGCTTTGGCTTGATATACGGATACTATGGCACACCCTGCGTACAATTGCCGGGCTTTAATACCCATTCTCAAATAATTTTTACGGCTTTCACGGAATAGTTATCTTTCTGCTCATCCTTTTAAAGCGATTGAAAGAAAAGCTCAAACATATTTTTCTTTTACTCACTCCGTCTGAGAAACGACAGTTTTGGATCCACGTAGTGTTTAATGTTTTTATCAGCATAGCTGATATTGCAACATTGGCTTTTTTACTCCTTGTCATCAATTTTTATATAAATAATCCGGATCCTGCCGCTATTGGTTTCCTGCCCGAATGGATGTTGAGCCCGGGTTCTGTTACCCTCATTGCAGTATTTTTTATTCTCTTTAGCATAAAAAATTTTTTGGGAATATTGATCTCAAATAGTCAATACAAATTTATTGGCCAGGTGGCATTGCGAATTTCAAAACAAAAATTAGACAATTACCTGCATGGCAGCTTTCAAGAATTTGTCGACATCGATTCTTCTGAGCATATTCGAAAGATCGCATTCCAGCCATTTGAGTTTTCTCAGCATATTCTTTCGGGGATACAGCAAATACTTATACAATCCGTTCTCATTTTGCTCACTATTACGGCTATACTCTTATACAATGCCGGGCTTTTTCTTCTTTTGTTGCTAATACTTCTGCCGCCGGTTACATTTGTTTTTTTTTATATCAGAAAAAGACTTGCCGCCAGTAAGAAAAATATACAGCTAAGCAATGAAAGATCGTTCCAGTATTTATTAGATGCATTAAAAGGATATGTTGAAGGGAATATATACCAGCGCAATGATTTTTTTTTCAAACGATTTTCTTCGGCAAGACAAGTTTTCAGCAACTATTTATTTGACTCGCTTTCTGTCCAAACAATGCCCAGCCGGATAATTGAAACTTTCGCTGTGCTGGGCTTATTCATACTTATTGTTATTGCTAGATGGTCGGATGTAAATGACAGCTCTACACTGATCACAATCGGAGCTTTTATGGCAGCGGCATATAAGATCATCCCGGGAATTGTAAAGATCATTAATTCGGCTGGTCAAATGAGGTCACATGGATTTCCGCTTTCAGAGTTAGAAAGCGCGACGAAAGGCACAAAGGAAATTCATTCATTGTCTGAATTGCAACCAATAGAGGCCCTGCAATTAAAAGACCTGAGTTTTCAATATGGAGATGTCGATGTGCTAAAAGATTTTTCTTTATCGGTTGTAAAAGGGGATTTTGTCGGGATCACTGGAAAATCGGGAAAAGGGAAAACAACGATCTTAAATTTAATGCTTGGCTTTATTCCGCCGGCAAAAGGTGAAATTTTCATCAATAGTAAGTTCGTTGCTTCCAATGCCATAAAAAACTATTGGCCGCAAATTTCTTATGTCCGTCAGCAACCTTTTTTTATACATGATAGCATTTTGAGAAATATTACACTGCAGGAAACAGATCATGATATGGTAAAATTAGAAACTGCCTTGCACATCTCGGGTCTTATTGAGTTTATTAAGCAGTCTCCTGACGGGCTTAACAAAATGATCAGTGAAAATGGAAAAAATATAAGTGGCGGTCAGCAACAACGGATCGCGATTGCCAGGGCCCTATACAAAAATGCAGAACTAATACTACTTGACGAACCTTTTAATGAATTGGATGATGCTTCGGCAATTTTGCTGGCTCAACACTTTAAAGATATGGCTGCCGGCGGGAAAACCGTAATTATGATCACACATGACAGCAAATGTCTTTCTTTCTGTAATAAAATAATTTCGTTGGATGAGTGATAAAACAAAAACATTGGTCATCCTGACACCGGGTTTTCCAAAAGATGAATCCGACACAACCTGTTTACCCATGCAGCAATCGTTCATCCTTGCACTTAATAAAACCTTCCCACAACTTACTATTATAATTCTTGCGTTTCAATATCCTTACTTCAAAAAAACATATCAATGGCATGGTAATACAGTCATCAGTTTTGATGGTAGAAACCGCGGCGGACTTATTAAATTATTTCTTTTTCGAAAATGGAATGCAGCGATAAAAAAAATTCATAAGACGAATAAGATATACGGCCTGTTGAGTTTTTGGTATGCGGAATGCGCGTTAACCGGAAAAAGGTTTGCTGATAAACACGGCGTCAGGCACTATTGCTGGATGTGGGGACAGGACGCAAAGGAAGGGAATAAGTATGTCCCGTTTACCAGATTAAAACCGGATGAACTGATCGCTTTCTCCGATTCCCTGCAGCGTGAATTCGAAAAGAATTATGGCATCAGGCCGCTTCACGTGATAACACCGGGAGTTGACTTAAAAGAATTCTCATTTATCAATGTGAAAAAAGATATTGATATAATAGCTGCCGGTTCATTGATCCCGCTCAAACAGTATGATATTTTTATCGGGGTTATCGCCGAAATAAAAAACAGGATCCCATTTATTAATGCCGTATTGATAGGTGAAGGTCCCGAGAAGAGTAAACTACAAAACCTTATTGAATCATTAGGTTTGCAATCCAATATTACGCTTACCGGCGAATTGCCGCATCCCGATGTGCTGCAATGGATGCAAAGAGCAAAACTATTCATACACCCGTCCTCTTATGAAGGTTTTGGCATAGTTTGTATTGAGGCACTTAGTGCGGGCGCTAAGGTAATTAGTTTTGTCAAACCGATGCAAGCCGAGATTGAG
Source organism: Chitinophagaceae bacterium (assembly GCA_025923075.1). Lineage (GTDB taxonomy): Bacteria > Bacteroidota > Bacteroidia > Chitinophagales > Chitinophagaceae > VBAS01. The sequence goes on along the minus strand of JAICGN010000023.1, from coordinate 35,844 downwards.
AATTGGCATATCGTAACAAACAAAGAGGAAATGGTACAAAAAGCAGTGAAAATCCTGAAAGACCCTACTATTGAATTTAAGAGTGTAGTACCGTACACCATTGAACAATCAGTCCAAAAGATGTCACAATTATTTTCTTTGTAAAAAATATATTATCGCCTTTGCCGTCTTTCTTAAGGGGAGAATATTAAAGGGTTTTTGTTTCCATGCGTTAATAAAACTTCTTATTGCTTTTCCTTTCTTTTGATACTTCAGGCATTTTTCACCAAAGTTGATATACGACCTGAATAAAGAATCGGTAAGTATTACTTTGGGCAAATCATTTTTATAAGATAAGATCATTTCAATTCCTTCGTAATGTCTGTTTATCCAGTTAGAGTCGCTATCATTTGCCTCATGTATACGACGGTAAAACAGTGGCTCGTACAGAATAACAGCTTTGAAATGTCTTGCGAGATTGAGAATGAATTCTACATCGGCAAATGGTTTGGATTCTTTAAAAATCCCTGTTGTTTGCAGGCATTTCTTTCTAAGCATTAATGAAGGCATGGTGGTTGACACTTCCGACTTAAAGAAAGCAATGAAAATGTTATCATATCTTATCCCTTCCTTTTGGTTATAAAAATATCCCAGCGGTTTGCCCGGCTCCTTAAAATTATATCCTCCCGTCAGTGAAAACCCTGCTTCCTGACATTGTTGCAACGCGGCAATTTGTTTTTCCAGTTTTGTTTTGGCCCAAAGATCATCTGAATCGATAAATGCTATTAATTCTCCATTTGACATTTCTATACCCATGTTTTTGATTTTACCTACTATTCCGATTCTTCCCGCTTTGTGAAACTGTATTCTTGCATCATTTATTTGTGTAATTATTTCTTCTGTATTATCATCGGAGCCATCATCAACAATGATCAATTCCCAGTTTGAATAGGTCTGGTTCCGTATACTTTCTATTGTTTCCAAAATCAACCCTGCGCGGTTATACGTGGGTAAAATAATACTTACTTTAGGAGTATATTTTTGATCAGGCATTGATAGAGGTGATGACTTTTGTTATCTTTTTGGCTATTGCTTCGAAAGAAAGTTCCTGATTGAACTGTTCCAGTGTTTTTTTTCTTTCAACTTCAATGTTCATTTCATTCGTCTTTAATAATACTGATAACAGGTGTTCAGCATTTCCTGCTTCATAAAGTGATCCGCACTTGTTTGGGCCAGTCATCCGTCTAAAAGAAATAATATTTGTGAGGATGGGTATGCATCCGCAAGACATAGCCTCACAAACGGCTATGCCGCTACCTTCATAATGTGAACCGGAAATAAAATAATCGGCAGCATTGTACCACAGCTGCAACAGTTGATGTTCAACTTTACCAACGAGTATGATTCCGCCTTTATTATCGACATTAATTAGATCTTTTACTTCTGTCAGGAGTTTATCATCCTGATAGATCATATAGAGCCTTGCCGCAGGCTGAATGGATAAATAGCGTGTAAACGCTTTGACAACGGTAATAGGGTCTTTGTTCTTATCCAATCTTCCTACCCATAAAAAAACGGGATCACCACTTAATTGGAGGATTTTTTTTGAGACTTCTTTGCTTTCGGGGAGGAAAGGTGATGATGATTGGATCACCTCATAGATCTTCTTCTTGCTTTTAATAATCCCTTTCTTTATCCATTCTTCAGCAAATTCGGCAGATACAAATAAGTAACCATCAATTGATCTGTCGGCTATTTTTTGCAAATAGCTTTTGACCCCGGTAAAAGGTTTTTCAGCCCGATGCAATACGATGATTTTTACATTTTGACCTAACGTTTTTCTCAACTGTATATTTTGAAAGGGAAATACAAACCCATTTACAAACACAATATCCGGTCTTAAATTCTTAATGTATCTGTGAAGAGTAAAGGGAAAATATAATTTCTTTTTTTTGAAGTTGAGGAAATGATAGGTTACACCATTTTGTTTCCGGATACCTTCATAATTTATCTGTTCGATACTTTCCACCTGGTATTGTTTAGCCAATTCTTCTAACAGACCAGTATAAAAACTAATTCTGTCCAGCCATTTTTCAGGATCAGCATATTCATGCGTGTTTACGTAGCTAGTGCTAACGATCTTCATTTTCGGGCTTTAAAATTTTTGAGCATAACTTTTGAATCAATAGCATGTATTTATTTAGTGGAATGGCTCTATCCTTTTTTATAACAAGCGCCGCGTATCCGAGCATGTCGAAATTACAGGCATGGTATTTATAAATGTAAATTGCAGCCGGTAACAAGCAGGATAAAAAAGCCAGGTAAACGATAGATAAAAGAAATCTTCTTTTGAGTTTCATTCGCCAAACTTTACTTTAGCTCGTTTTAATTAAAAGTATGCAGCTTCTTCAAAAATTGCTTAATAGGTTCAATGGGTTGTATTATACGCAGGAATATCTCTGTCTTGCCAAAGAATCTTTTCAACACCAGCTTCATGTCTATCTTATTGCCGGCAAACAAATCATTAAAGATATTACTAATCAGCATTTATTCACTGGTTACAGTCCTCTGATCTTCACTTTGTATTCCCGTTCTGGTAACGAAGGTGAGTTAACTGAAAGAATCGACATTTTTTTTTCAGAACGGTGCCTCAAACCAAACGAATTTCTGGAAAGAAAGGATGCCATTGCCTGTCTTTCTTTAAAAGAGAGTCGACGACAATCAACAGGAGACATGGATATTGTTTATTATGAGGCCATCAACGGAGAACATCATTTTCTTTCTTCGTTTCATCAATATATTATCGCATTAAACAACAGGCTTTACAATAAAAAACCAGGAAATGTGTATTTGCATGACAATTTATACAGGCAGGTGCAAATCGCCTATTCTGTTCCAAGGGTCATTTCATTGATCACAGTAAGTGACGGAAAATTATTTAATTTATTCCCAACGGATCTGCATGGCACGGCCAATGAACAGTTCTATATCAGTTCTCTTCGTCATGAAGGTAAAGCCTGCAAACAGGTCGAAGCTTCGGGACGGGTTGTTATTTCGCAGATACATTGTGATGCATATAAAGCAGCGTACTTATTAGGGAAAAATCATGTGCAGGAGCTAAGATCAAAAGATAATTTTCCTTTTGGAAATATTAATTCATCTGTTTTCCGATTGCCGTTGCCACAGTCTGTATTATCTTATCGCGAACTGGAATTAATGCAGTCTTTTGAGCATGGCATTCACAAGCTCCTGCTTTATAACATAGTTTCCAGGCAGGTGCTCAGCCACGAACCTGCCACTCTTGCCCATGTGCACAATGTGTATGCTACCTGGCGACGCAATAACGGCTTGCCGGGCAACTATTTAGTGCGATAAAGCGATTTGGGTATGAGCTAAATTTGCATCAACTTTAATGATTCATGACCAGGGTTCTGCTATTCAATCCACGCAGTGCGAAATACAAACCGAGAATACCGAATTCTATTCTTAGTATTGCTTCTGCTATAGAAGGTTTGTATGATTATGTGATCGTCGATGGAAACCTTGAACAGGATCCCTGGCAAAAAATTCATCGCTATCTAAGTGAAGGAAATTTTGGCTATGTTGGTATCACCTCGATGCCGGGACCTCAACTTAAGCAGGCGATTCCTTATTCAAAAAAGATCAGGGAGCTTTTTCCGGAAATGAAAATCATTTGGGGCGGCTATTTTCCCTCCAATCAACCCAAAGTTGTATTGAATTCAGGCTTTGTAGATTTTATCATTAATGGCCCAGGTGAAAGATCTTTTCCTGCATTACTGGATGCACTTGAAAATAATAAACCATTTGAACTAATTCGGAACCTGATCTATAAAAGAGAGGATCAAATCATAAAATCTCCGAAAGACGAACTGTATGAGTTGGACGAATTACCCGGGTTGCCTTATGACAAATTGGATCAATTTTATTCATTGAAAAAATATTTGGGAAAAACTTATCTCGGCAGCCGCACCATTGCCTATCATTCCAGCATGGGTTGTCCTTTCAAATGTTCATTTTGCGCTGTTGTTCCTATTTACAATGCAAGATGGAAAGGGAAATCAGCCCAACTTATTTACAACGATATAAAGTATTTAAAACAAAATTATGGTGGTAACGCTATCGAGTTTCATGATAATAATTTTTTTGTATCGGAAAAAAGAACAGTCGAGTTTGCCAAATTGATCAGGCCAGAGAAAATGGTTTGGTGGGGCGAAGGAAGGATCGATACCATTGATAAATATTCTGATGAATCATTAGCATTAATGAGAGAAAGCGGTTGCCAAATGATCTTCTTTGGCGCCGAAACAGGTAATGATGAAGTACTAAAAAAAATGGATAAAGGCGGAACGCAAACTGCTGCAGAAATAAGAAGTTTCGCTGCAAGAATGGCAAAATTTGATATCATTCCAGAATATTCATTTGTACTTGGCACACCCGGTGATTCTCCTGAACAAGTGATGAAGCAAATAGACCAGGATATTGCTTTTATCAAAGAAATAAAAACGATCAATCCAAGAACCGAGATCATTATTTATGTATACAGCCCCGTACCGACTGAGGGTAGTGATATGTACAATAAAGTATTAGAAAGTGGTTTTCATTTTCCAGAAAAACTGGAAGACTGGATTAGCCCGCAATGGGAAAATTTTGACCTGCGCAAAAATCCATTGACCCCATGGCTTACTCCCGAAATGATCAATAAAATAAAAGATTTTGAAACCGTATTGAACGGTTATTATCCTACCGTATCTGATGTACGGCTTACAGGATTGAAAAGAAAAGTGTTGCGTACCGTTTCTTCCATCCGCTATAAAACGGGATTTTTCTGGAAGCCCTATGAATTAAGGGCATTGCAAGTTCTGTGGAAATACCGCCAACCTGAAATTGAGGGATTTTGAAACTCCTCTTGAAACATATTGTTGCCCGAACGTATAAACCTTTGTTGGCAAAATATCTTTCTAAAACAAGGATGTACAGCTACGGCAATATCCGGCTGGAAATACCGCCGCAGGTATTTCATCCCGGTTTCTTTTTCAGCACGAGATTGTTATTACGCTACATTTCAGCATTATCGTTACAAGGGCAACGCTTTTTAGAATTAGGAGCAGGTAGCGGTCTTATCTCTATTTATGCTGCAAAAAATAGAGCGACGGTTACTGCTACAGATATTAATCCCGTTGCGGTAGAATGCCTTCGCAGGAACTGTGATCAAAACAAAGTGAAGCCGGAAATTATTCTATCAGATCTTTTTGTGAATATACCTGAACAATCATTTGATATTATTGCCATCAATCCTCCGTATTATAAAAAACAACCTCAAACTATGGCCGATCATGCCTGGTATTGTGGCGAGAATGGAGAATATTTTGACCATTTGTTTACTAAACTTGGGAGATACATTCATAATAATTCCATCGTGTTAATGGTGCTTTCTGAAGAGTGCGACATCGATATGATCAGTGAAATAGCTTCCAGTCACAATTTTTACATGCAAAAAAAAATTACAAAAAAATCAGTCTGGGAACATCTTTATATTTACCAAATAATCAGTGGGGCATGAATTGAATCTTCTGGAACTTGATCTTAAGACCCACCTGTTTAATAACCCGACCTCGATTATATACTTAACAATAAAAAACATTGTTGTGTTATCTGCAAAACTTCATTAACGCTCGAGAATGCGGCTGATTTCATACAGGTATAAATTACCCCATTTGTGTATTGCGCCCTCTCTTTTATCAATCACCTTAAGCTGAAAAACTTTCTCCAATTGCGGATCTAATTCAAAAATAGTCCGTCGCGAATAGGTTGAGATCAGGTAGATTTTTTTTAAGCCTTCCTGTTCAAATAATTTTTTTATACTGTTTAAATAAACCCCGGGACTTCTTGTATTAAATTCTTTTTTCCACTGAAGAAAAGCAGGCATGCTGTCAAGCCCGATACAATAAAATGCGGTATCAGTAAAAGCTGAAATAGTATTTACACACCAATAATCTGTTACAATTTTTTCATTTAGGGGAACCGCATTTATTAGCTCATTAACCCGGTAGGAATTGGCAAAGGGAAGACGAATATCTTTTGAAATGATAAAAACCCCGGCCACTACGTGTATACCCAATAAGATATTAATAAGCCAGGTGTTTTTCCTGTTAATCGGCATCTCATAGCAACGCAACCAGTAAGCTGCTATAAAACCAATAAAAATAAACCCAATATAACGCTGGGTAGTTAACGGAAAAATAGCGGCCACAATAAATGTTAAAGTGAGGTTGACGACAAAGAGGGTCAGACTTTTTTTACTGTCTTTTAAAACAAGCCACACTATCCCTAAGACTCCTATTGACAAGAAAAGAGTAAGAAGTCTCAACATACTGTTTTTCCCCTGGAGCGTCAATAAAAATTGGGTATTCCAGAAATTATATTCCCACCAGGCAGGAACCGGAATAAATACACGTAACGGTGTTTTAGCAATGATGCCGAGGTGTTGATTGTCAAATTTGCCCATTAAAATACCGACAGTCAATCCGCTATCCGATGGTGGAAAAATAAAGTATAAAGCAGGAAGGAAGACAAGTATACCCAATAGTATGTGCGGGAAGAGTTTGTTTATGTTTTTCTTTTGTCCAAAGGTTAATAGCAAAAAATATAAATGCAGACTGCCTGCCAAAAGCAATGCGACTAAATGAGTATTGGACATGAAAAAAAGTAAAGCATAATACAGAAGAAGTTTATACTTAAATTCCTTTTGTAAGATATAACAGATACAAAACGCAGGTAATACTCCAATTGCATAATTTCTGCTCAGGATCCCGTATTCAAACAGGAAATAATAGCCAAAGGGAATTAGTATTCTTGTGATAAATGGGAATGGTGAATAAAACACAACGATAAAAACGACAGAACTGGCAATGATCAATTGAATGATCTGAACATATGCCAGGTTATGTGTAAACTTTGAAATAGTCCATAGCATAAGATACCAAACAGGAGGGTGTCCTTCGTACCGGGTGTTATCTATCAGATCTAAGATGCTGCCGCTTGCTTTGGCAATGTTCCAACTGTGTATCTCATCGCCCCAAAGTTCATGATGGGTTATAGCAAACGCTGATACAATAACATATAAGAAAAAGATAATCCAAAGTTTCAGGCTGGCTGAAAAAGTTTGCGATACGTTGATCTTGATCATGACTTTTGCAGGAAAGAAAAATTGATTTTTTACAAGTACATCATAAATATAGTTTTTAAAATCGCAGAATTCAGCGCTAGGTTTGTTTCTGACAATTTTTTATTTTTCCATTTTACTGACACATGTTCTATTCCCCTTTCGATATAAACAAGGAGACTGGTGACGGTTCTTCGGATGCTGACGCCTTCGAAAAACTTTATATGCAACTACGAAAAAAAGAAGGAAGGTTGTATACCGATGAGGAGGTACGGAATCTGCCACAGATTGCTGCTACTCATCCTTATTTCAAAGAATGGCAGTTGCGAAAAAGATCCTGCGACCGGTTATTAAAATATCTTGATCAAAAAAACAAACCATTACACATTCTTGAAATAGGTTGCGGTAATGGTTGGCTCTCGGCACAACTAGCAAGAAATATTTCGGCGCAGGTAGTGGGCATGGATATAAACAACGAAGAACTGACCCAGGCGGCAAGAGTATTTAGCGATATCTCTAATTTAAGATTTATTTCAGGTGATATCCGTTCCGCTCCACTGGAGCATAACAGTTTTGATATAATTATTTTTGCTGCTTCGCTTCAATATTTTTCTTCTTTAAAAGAAACCATGCAATCTGCATTCCAATATTTGCGGGCTGGCGGAGAAATCCATGTCATCGATACAATCTTTTACAAAAAGAATAACGTGGATGCTGCAAGACAACGAACCAAAGATTATTATACCGCGCTGGGTTTTCCCGGAGCGACCGATTATTACTACCATCACTGTATTGAAGACCTTAAAAATTTTTCAGTCAGGATTATATATGACCCATCTTTATGGATTCATAAGTTCGGTAAAAATAAATACCCCTTTTTCTGGGTTTGTATAAGAAAACATGGAAATCCGGCAAGCAACCCTTGATCCTTTCGGTACGTTTTGGTAGCTTACAGGTAAGTTCCACAGTATAAAAAAAACTTTAAATATGAGCGGGGCCGGTAGCATGCTTTTCTCTCATTCCTATTTCCTGCGCTTTGATCCGAAACAATGGGCTACCGGGCAACCCTATGCACCTATCGGCACTTTATATGCGGCTGCGTTAATGAGACAACAAGGGTATACTATTTCTTTTTTTGATACCATGTTTGCCCATGCTCCTGAAGACATTATTCCCTCCCTCGAAAAGCATAATCCTGACTTTCTCATCCTGTATGACGATGGCTTCAATTACCTGACAAAAATGTGCCTGACCAATATGCGTGAAGCCGCATTTAAGATGATTGAGTTTGCTAAGCAAAACGGCTGTACGGTTATTGTTTCCAGCTCCGATTCTACCGATCATTATGAACAGTACCTGCAGCAAGGCGCTGACTTTATTATATTGGGCGAAGCAGAACAAACACTTTTGGAGTTAACAACAGCCGTTGATCAAGGGCAGAATAATTTTCTTTCCATAGCCGGGCTTGCTTACAAGCAAAATGGCGCTATAATAAAAACAGTAAAAAGAAATGTTCTCAGGGAATTAGATAGTCTTCCGTTCCCGGCCTGGGATCTTGTTGATATAAATAGTTACAGAAAGACATGGCTGAAACATAAAGGATATTTTTCTATGAACATGGCCACTACAAGAGGTTGTCCATTTAAATGTAACTGGTGTGCCAAGCCTATTTATGGAAATCGTTATAATTCCCGGTCGCCACAAAATGTGGTGGAGGAATTAAAAATGCTGAAAGAGAAATTTCAATTCGATCATATCTGGTTTTGTGATGACATATTTGGGTTAAGGCCCGGGTGGGTAAATGAATTTGCTGATCTTGTGGAAAAGGAAAATCTTCATTTCAAATTTAAGATACAGGCAAGAGCCGACCTGTTGTTACAAGAAAATTATATCCGCGACCTGGCGCGGGCGGGCTGTGATAATATCTGGATGGGGGCGGAGAGTGGTTCTCAGAAGATACTAGATGCGATGGATAAAGGAACAAGAGTGGAACAAATTCACGAATCAACAAAATTGATCCGTAAATATGGCATGAAACCGTCCTTTTTTATTCAATTCGGTTATTTGGGGGAAACAAAAGATGATGTCAGGCAAACGATAGAAATGATCAACAGGCTTTTACCCTATGAGATTGGGATTTCAGTGTCATATCCTTTACCCGGAACAGGATTTTACGAAAAAGTAAAAGCGGATCTGAATGAGAAAACCAATTGGACAGATTCGGACGAAATGGCCTTAATGTTTCGTAATACTTACCAGCCGGCATTTTATAAACAGCTACATCGCTATGTTCACAGGAGTTATCGCATGCATCTTGCTTTAGATAATATCAGGCAACTGCTATTGCATCCGGCAAGAATTTCCTTTAAAAAATTGAGGAAAGCGGCTTCATATTTTTATTATCTGCCTGCAAGTTTCTTGTCAAAAATAAAATTAGATACTCTTGAAAAGTCCGCTGCATCGTGAATGAACCTGCCCATACTATTAATGAACAAGCCGCCGGGAAGGCCTTCAGCAAGCAATCTGCAATTTTTGATGAACTGTATTCGTCCAATCTTATCATCCAGTATAAACGACGACGTGTACGAGATCATGTGCAGCAATGGTTAAATCCTGCCAGCAAGATCCTTGAATTAAATGCGGGCACCGGTGAAGATGCCATTTGGTTTGCACAGCAGGGTCATTCTGTTCACGCTACAGATATTTCAATTGGAATGCAGGAGAAACTGGTTGCGAAAATTGCTCAAACTGAGGTTGGATCTAAAATTACGAATGAACTTTGTTCTTTCACTGAACTACAAAACCTGTCTGATAAAGGACCGTATGACCTGATCTTTTCAAATTTTGCCGGATTGAATTGCACCGGTCGGCTTGGTGCGGTTCTCAATTCTTTCTCGTCATTACTTAAACCAGGTGGTATCGTAACACTGGTAATACTCCCAAAGTTTTGTTTGTGGGAAAGCATGATGTTATTGCGGGGAGAATTCAAGACAGCCTTTAGACGTTTTTTTAGCAGCAAAGGCGTTAAGGCGCATATAGAAGGTGGGTATTTTATCTGTTGGTACTATGATCCATCTTATATTGTCAAAACCATGAAAGATTCATTTGATATTTTATCGGTTGAAGGACTTTGTACGATTGTACCCCCATCTTATCTTGAAAATTTTCCAGATCGGAGACCAGCCTTATTTAATTGGTTAAAAGAGAAGGAAGATAAATGGAAAACCCGGTGGCCATGGAAAAGCATAGGTGACTATTATATTATTTCACTTAAAAAGAAAGTATAGGCAGCTGTAATTATTTATTAGAAAGTGAAACGGAAACGGGCTCCTTTAAAGTGGTCTTTCTTTCCCGGTTAAGTTTGTTTAGCTTTCTATATTTCAAATAGGCCTGCGCCGCCGTATTTTTCGCAATGATATATCCGGGATAGCCATCAAGAAATCCTTTTTTTATGAAATAACTTTTGATAAATCTCCAGACCGGATTTACAAGTATTTTAATCCCTGATCGCTGGCCTTTTTTATATAAGGACTTTGCTGCAATGCTGCTTATTTCATCATTTCTTTTCACGTATTCTTCAACACTGCTAAAACTGTAATGAAAAAGATCCCCCTTGAGATGACAGGTATTTGCATTTTCATTTAATACAATTTTATCATGCGGATTTAATCCACCCCAATAAGCAAGACGCTTATCAAACAAACGGATCTTCTTGTCAGGGTACCAAAGTCCATAACGGATAAAGCGCCCACTGAAAAAATTACAGCGATTCATAGAGTAGGCGCTGCATGTGAATTTTTCTTTGGCTATTTGAATTGAATTGATCAGCTCCACACTTAATGCTTCGTCTGCATCTATACTTAGAACATAATTGTAGGAAGCAAGTTGCAACGCCGCATTTTTTTGTTCCTTATATCCATGAAAAGTTTGCTGGTGGACGATTGCTCCTGCCTTAAGACCAATCTTTACAGTATTATCAGTAGAAAAAGAATCGAGAATGATTATTTCATCGGCCACTGGTTTTACTGATTCGATACAGCGGGCCAGTTTATTTTCTTCGTTAAACGTTATTATGACAACAGAAATTTTTTCCATCAGGTGTGTTTCGCCGGCGAATTTACTTCAAACAAAAACAGGTTGACTAAAATCCCCATGTTTTTTTCCATTCTTCCAAACGCTCTTTATACATCTTAATAAACCTGTCATGGAAAAAAAGGGGGTTAGGCTTAGAGTAATGTTTTGCTGTTTTCAACCCCATTCTTTCGCCCTTTGCATTTAATTGATGCTCGTCCTCTTTTTTCTTCCATCTTCTGGTCGTTAATCCCAGGAAATAATCATCAAGCCAATCGCCCAATTTATTGTTTAGAATTGATTCGGCAAGCATTTTAAACCATGAGCTATGCTTTTTTAAGTCACCTTTAACGTATGGAAGCGGCCGGTTTGGAAAATAGTTGTGGGACCATGAGTTTTTTTCAAAAAATCTTTTTACGCTCCCGTTTCCAGCCATAGGTATCACCGTATAAAGTTCAGTTGCTGTGTAAATATTTTTTTCTTCGATCACCAGGTCCGCTTCGTCTACAAAATAATTCATACAGTAGTATTGTCTGCGGTTCTTTAGGAGAGGATTTTTCATATAAATATGAAGCAATGTTCTGGCAATCCATAAGCGATCAGCCTTTGTAATAATGAAATAATCTATATCGGCATTTTCGTCAGCAAAGTTTTTTGATAGGGATCCTGAGATCCCAATACCTCTTACATAAGGAAATTTGTAAAGGAAAGCGGAAATCTTTTCGGCTTTTGCCAGTAAAAGGGCAGCCTTTTCACTTCCTTTTATTCTTCTTTCCGCTAATGAAAGATCATTATGCAGAGAAAAAAACTTATTAATTCGAAATATTTTGTCTGTGCTCACTAACGCGTCCAGCGCTTCACTAAATTCAGTCTCATTTGATGCCCGATCCAGAAATAACCTTATTTCATTTGAGGTGAGTGGGTAGCGAAACAGGTCAAAATATACCAGGACTTTTAAGATGCTGACTTCAAGTTGCAAAGGATGTAGTAAGTCAACCTCGGTTTCAGGGTTATTCTGTATTTGTTCGCTCATGGTTTGTCCGATTTTGAATAGCCGATAACCAACTATTAAAATAAAAAAAATTCCAAATAATTTCCTTGTTGACTTTAATCATTGCCTCTGCGACCCCGCTCGCATTATCCTGAACAAAAACTGGATTGGTGTAGAAATATCGTGTAAATAACCGGGAAGGTTGCCGCAAAGCTGATAATACGATGCGGCGATCAAATTTTGCAGCTACTTCAATACATTTCCAATATACCAGAAAATACAGGTAACCCCGCGCGCTGATTGGCCTGTGTTAATATATTTGAAAGGAATTTATCGCATTATGATTTAAATGCACAACGATAAGCTTGGCAGAGTCAACATCGGATCTGAATTATTTACTGCTTCAAGAAATGTCCTTTCTTTGGCAGGTTGATTGAATTATTGCTCTACTCCCTGTCCTTCTTTGAGCAAAAGGGTTTTGGGTATGGTATATTCGTGCTCGATAAAATACATATCAATTTCCCCAATATTTTTTGCACTGATCTTACCGCGGTAGCTGCATTCGTAATAATCTTTGATCAATTCATGTGTTGCGGAGGAGATATTTACTTTGCCAGGTTCACCATTACTTTCCATTCGGCTGGCGATATTTACAGTGCTGCCCCAGATGTCATACGCATATTTCTTCTTACCCACGACACCGGCCACTACGGGCCCTACATGTATTCCAATTCGTACAAGCCACGGTTCCAGGCCTTTTTCATGTCGTTGCTTATTATAGTCATTTACGTATTGCTGAATTTCAAGACCAGCTTTTACAATTTTTAATACGTGTTGCTCATCCGGAGTTGGAATTCCGCCGGCGCACATGTATGAATCACCAATCGTTTTTATTTTTTCAAGTTTATATTTTTCTATAATCCCGTCGAAGGCAATAAAACAATCATCTAATTCTTTTACAAGACTATCGGGCGCCATTTTATCAGCAATCGTTGTAAAACCTTTGAAGTCGGTAAACATCACTGATACACTTTCATATTGTCTTGGGGTGGAGCGTCCTGTAGTTTTCAGTTCATGAGCTACTTCATTAGGTAAGATATTTAATAGCAAATTCTCGATCTCGTTTTTTTGCTGATCAAGTATTTTATGTGTTTTTGCTTTTATCCGGTAGCTTCGGAAGATCAACAAGGCAATTGTAAAAGCGAGGAGCAAACCGATCATAAAAGCATTCTTTGCAAGTTTCTGCCTTTTGATGCTGATGGCTTGCAGATCTTTATCCTTTGTTAAAAGGCTAATTTCATTTTGTTTCTTTTCGAGATCAAACTCAAATTGCAACGCTCCCAATTTTCTTTCAGTTAGTTCATTAAAAAGGGTATCCTTTACATTGTTGAGCCTGGTTTGATAAGCGAATGCATTTTTATAATCTCCCGCTTTTTCATAAGCTTCGGCCATTTCCTGGTACAGGTCTTTAAGATTGTGGTTAGCTTTCAGGTCCGTTGCCAGGGTTTCGGCCTTGCCAAAGTAACTAAGGGCAGTTCTAAGATCATTTATACTTAAATACACATTAGCAATCCCTTCCAGCGATCTCACCATGTGTAATTTATTATCCAGCTTTTCTGAAATAGCTAATGCTGTTTGATGATATTTTAATGCTTCCGCTGTATTCCCTTTACGCCGATAAATTTTCCCCACCCCATTGTAAGCAAATGGTGCATTGGTGGTGTTCCCCAATACATCTATTGCTTTTTTATAATATTCCATTGCTTTTGCATCGTCCTTTTTATCGTAATAAATTTCACCAATATTTTCAGAGATACCACCAATAACATCTGGATTGCCAAGTTCCTCGGCAAGTGGCAAAGCTCTTAGCAGGTAATTTAATGCCGTATCCCAGGTTGCCTTTTTAGCGTAATATATGCTTGCCACTGTATTAAGTGCAGATAATATTCTAAGTTTATCTCCGAGTTTTTCTGAGATCTTTAGTGATCTTAATCCATAATCAAGAGCCCTGGCGTCATCACCCTGGTCTGCATAAACCGCCCCGATGTTATTTTGCAAATTGGCAATTCCTGTTTCGTCTTTCAGGCTTTCATATATAGCCAGTGATTGTGTCCAGTAATCAAGTGTTTCCAAATATTTACCCTGGTAATAGTAGCCAAGTCCGACATTCTTTAATGATAATGCCTTGCCCTGGTCATAGTTTATTTTTTCTGCCAGGTCTTTTGCCTGCATGGCTAAATTGATGGCACTGTCAGGAGAAGTACCAAGTTTATCTTTGCTTTTTTTTAATAAGAAATTTACCGATGCAGTATCTTCTTTAATTTGAATATCGGTTTCTTCAAGAGGTTTTTGCGCAAAACCTCCCGATGCGACAAGTAAAAAAAAGGCGATTAAAATTCTTACTTTTTGTTTCATGGTCTAATGGTTTACATAGTATTGAGTTGATGATATTTGTATTACCTGGCTATAACAATTTTTTTATTTGTCACCCTTCCTCCATTCCATAGTCTAACCAGGTACATTCCATTTACTAATTTACTAACATCGATCTGTTTAATATATTTATTTTCCACTTTGCAGATACCATAGTCAGTCTCGAAGACTTTTTTTCCATTAATTGTGAATATTTCAATTTTCGATTTCCCGGTTTGTGAAGGAACAAAAGTCACAGTCAGTTGGCTTGACGCAGGATTTGGATTGATTAGAACTTCAGGTACTAAACTCTGCTGCTGATTTGTTTCCATTGTGAATGATGAGTTAACGATCAGGATTGCCGGCAACGAATTCGCATCAATACATGCCGTAAATGTCTGGTAAGAAGATGTGCTTCCTGTATAATTATTTCCTCCACCGCCGCTGCCGCCCTGCACAAGTGACGATATTATCGGAACCGGAGTTCCCGCCCGATAGGTTCCATTGATCGAAACAACCAGACCTTCTCCGCCGATCGTTGAATAAATAAATTGAGGTTGATACGCAGCAATTCCATAAGCCCATTGGTCGGTAAATTCCCTGTTGCTGTAAAACATTCCTTTTACAACTGAGCTTGTATTGCCATTCATTTTTATAAAGCCATTGCTTGAATTAATGATCGCTCCTGCAACGAAAATGTCGGAGGTGCTTGCGAAACCTAATGGCACTTTAGTGATCCAGGTATTCGTCGCTGCATCAAAATTTGTTACCGGAGCCGTTACAGCACTCGTTGCAACTATCTTCCCATTTGGTATTGCAAGATCAGTTATTGAGGGGGTTGAGGCGATATTATTAAATGTTACAGAGGCGGACTTGAATAAAAGATAATCACCTTCCGATGCAAGCTGACCACTTACTTTAGTTGTCAGGTTTAACCATAAACTTGTCGGTTGCTGCGTCGTATTTCCGAAATTCTTAAATGGACTATGTGTCAATAAACAGGCAGGGTCTTCGAGAATTGTTACATGACCCACTTCATAAGTGATTTGAAAATTGGAATTAATCAGCGTGCCGCTTACTAAAGTCTGCTGTCCGACATTAAGACCAGTGATCATGTTAGTCGAAAACATTGCACCTACAAAGCCATCCTGGACCGCGATGTCATCAGAATCGATGATCACCGCTGCGCCTTCATTGTCACCTGGCGCCACCGAATAACTATTGACTAATTGTACAAGCGTGCCATTCACCAATTGAACTAATGTTCCGTTCAGTATCTCATATGGTACGCCATTCACCAGTTGCACAAGCGTGCCGTTTTCAATTTGGATTGCATTGGTAATGGGTATCTGGGTTCCATTTACCATTTGTACCAAAGTACCATTCACTAATTGCACCAGGGTACCGTTTACCATTTGCACTAATGTGCCATTTGCAACCGGTAGGCCATTGACAAGCTGAACAAGCGTACCGTTTTCGATTTGCACATCTGTCCCGTTCAAAACAGGCTGGTTAACTCCATTCACTAACTGGACTAGCGTCCCATTCACCATTTGCACCAAAGTGCCATTAACTAACTGCACCAGCGTGCCGTTTGCCAGTGGCACAAGCTCGTTGTTTACCAATTGCACCAGCGTGCCATTCACCAATTGCACTAATGTGCCATTGGTCAGTTTACCGTTTACCATTTGCACCAGGGTGCCGTTTAAGATTGGCACAAATGTCCCGGATGTGCCATTGACCATTTGCACTAATGTTCCGTTTACCAGTTGCATATTTGTGCCATCAACACTTACGGTTCCCGAAGACAATGCGCCTGCTCCTACGACCGCCCTTGAATGAATATTGGGATAAGAAGGCTCGAATATTGCGAGTGCAGGATTGGTTTTATAATTACGGATGGATTGAGCAGCAACATCAACCAGATAGTGCACGTTGAACGAAGTCGAAGTGGCAGGTAACGGTATCAATGACCCGTTGACTACTTCGAATTTTCTGGAATTTTTTACAGACTGAAAACTAACCATGCCACTCATATTCTGAAGATCGGCATCAGTAAGCCCTGTTGACCCGGGATAATTATGTATTACTGCCAGGGTATTGTCAGGCTTAAATTCTTTATGCGAGGAATCGAGCTTTTGTAATAAAACCGGCTCAGTAATTAAAGCTCCGTTTTCATCATAGTATTTATAGGTCACTATGCCAAGCGCCTTGCCATAGGTAATTGTTTTATCATCTGGAACAACCTTTATCGGCAGCTTTCCAACTGTAACGGTTCCATCTATAAATATGTAGTTATACTTTTTCAAAAATTCCAGGTCATCCGGATTGTTTATATCGAAACTTCGGGAAACATCTATAATGTACGTACCTACATCACTGTATGCGGCGGCAGGGGTTTGCAATGTCAAGCCGGTCAAACCAATATCCGCCAATGTAACTGTAGTATCCTGCAGCAGTGTGCCGTTTATGGTTATAATTGTATCAAGAGCGGGTAATGCTTCTCCATATTTTTTAGTAACGCTTACTGCCTGAACTACAATATCGCCGTCAAAGAAATACAGGCTATTGGAAAATCCCCCATCACCAAAAGACGTTTTAGGTGCGGTATAAGCCGTTATCTCAGGATTTCCTTCAAACTCACCAATGGTCGCCTGCAATTCTGTTTTGCTTATGAACTGTGTTTCAATAGCTGAATCTCCAATATAGACAACAGAATTAGAGCTGAAATTCTGCCCCGTAACTATTAAGTTAAATTCAGATTCACCCGGGATCACATTCTGGGGCACTACTAATTGTATTTGGAATGGCGTAGGCGCCGCAAAAGTTCGCATGGCAGAGTCTACGTCAATCAAACCTGATCCAGATGCAAAATCGTACCCCACAAGACCGGTAGGTCGCATGTCAACAGCTGTTGATTGCAATAATGATTTTAATTCTGCAGGAGAAGTTTGGGGATGACCAACGAGGAACCTCTGTCGTCCCTGCATAATTAATGCAGCCACACCTGCGCCATGCGGAGCCGCCGCTGATGTCCCGGAGAAATTAGAATATCCATCCAGTGCCTCATTCGGATAATCTTGCCCTAGTCTCACCGTAGTGTTTACAGCATCGGGTCCAACCAAATCTGGCTTTAACCTTTGTACTCCGTTTACATAGGTGCCTCCAACAGAAGAAAAGCTTTCTATCTGTGGTTTTGTAATACCTGCTAATGCCGCAGGTAATAAAGGATGACCCGGAACATGATTGAAACGGGCAGCGCCGATGGATATCGCACCATCTGAATTTGAGTGTCCCACCAGGGTTGAATTTCCTTCGTTGTACTCCATGATCCGGATACCACCACGAAAAACAACATACTTGATCCGGTCAGGATCGCTGGTGAGAGTATGGTTGACGATAAAAATATTGTAGTCAGCAGAGTCAGTTCCGGTTATTGTGATCGGGATGTATTCTATCGGGTTACCGTTTGTATTATCCCTGTTATAACCAATCAACGATGTCCCATCCGTATTCGGCGTTAAATAAATATCCAGATCATTAACCGTTCCACCTTCGCCAGCGGAGTAAACATTATCAGTCCACTGGAAGGCAAAAAGATAATTACCCGGGGCAAGTCGTACATGTTGAAAGAGGTCACCGCCACCGAAATTATGTGCCTTTTTTCCCGGAAAGCCAAGGGCAGTTATATCCTCAGGGGTAAAAGCCTTTTCATAACTCTGCTTATCAAAATTGCCGGCTGCTGAAAAATAAGATACTCCCTGCGCTGTCGCCGCATTCACGGCATTTGCCAGAATACCGTCTTTCAGAAACGGTTCTGACGCATATTGCACATCATCCACAATTACGCTGCATCCTGCCAACCTTAGTTGTTCGATCGCTACAACAAAATCTTCTTCTGTAAAAAACCCGGTACGGAAATACAACTCGGCGGCAGGAGCTACATCATGGATGATTTGAGCCATGGCTCGTCCTTCGTCTGAACGCTCGACTGGAAAATCCTGCAAAACTTTCACGTTTTTCAAAAATCCATTTGGATTTACAGCACCTGATGTATCACCCGGCAGGTCTCCATTTGCTACATCCTGTACGAATGTATTTGTGTTAAAAGTCTGTGGGATCGGATTGGGTGGAACCGTTACCGGTTGCAGAGGCAAGGTAGCAGTAGTACCACTGAGTTTGGTTCCAATACTATTTGAGATCACCCCGATTTTAATACCATCACCATCCAGATTATATCCTGAACGAACTAAATAGGATCGCACTGTAGTATCACCAGCACTGGTTACCAGACCGGCGCTACTGAAAGGCTGGTAATAAACCGTGACATGATTGACTTCGACAAATAGTAGATTCAGTTTAAGCAGGTTCGCAATCGGGTACAGACCTGTGATCTTAAAAGTACTTTGACCGTCGGGAAAATAATTCAGTCCGAAAGGTGGAATCAACCCATATGGTGCTGTTTGCAACAGGCCTAATATATACGAATAATAACCCTGGTTGACGATTACATCAATCATCACGTATCCATCGTTGATCAGGAAGAACTGCGAAGGTGGTGGGGGCGGAGCGTTTGGATCAGTATAGCTTTGATAGATGGACAGTAATTCAGCTCCAATCACATTGGGTACCCGGCTTGATATGACTACAGTATCTTTCGCAGAACAAGTTGGAGTGGTGGAAGCAGTAACAATATAGGTGCCTGCAGTTAAAATTGTAACATTTGCGGTGTTAGGATCGGAAGTGATAATTCCTCCATTGATGGCCTGCCAGCTAAATGAAACGCCTGGCGTAGAGGAAGTCCCTGTCAAAATTGTTTCGGTAGAAAAATCAAGAGGACGATCAGCTCCTGCATTCACGTTTGGTGGAAAGCAAGTATTGAATGCCGCATAGTTAATAGTAACTCCACTCTGAACAGTCACATTGGTGCTGCTCGCTAAGGTCCCTGTTAGCGTGCTGGAACCTGTGCCCGAACCGATATTAATTCCGGCAAAAGGTGCGTATACTGTGCCCTGCCATTTGGAGCCGCCACCCGAAGAACCATTAGCAATTACAAAACTATTTCCAGGAATTGAAGTTCCCGTACCGTTGCCATGTGTTTCTGTATAAATTCTTGCTGCGCTGCCACCGTTTATAACACTGGCGTTCAGTTTTCCGAAATCTGCATTGCCGTATATATAAACATAGAAGACACCCGGCCCATTTTTGAAATTGAAAACAAGTTTATTGGAATTACCTGATAGCTGGAACGAGTAGAAATAGTATACCCCCGCACCATCCAGTGTCAAGGTTTTATTACCACCAAAAACTACATTGCCATAAGTCCCGGCAGGAATTGTTTGATTGCCGGTAATATTTGGAAGACCGGGCGTCATCGCTGGAAACGGCGTGGGATCCGGCATCACAGGTAGTGCTGGCAGTGATGGCGGACCAAAAACAGTACCACCGGCCGGCGCCGGGCCCGAATATGTAGAACCAACCGGAACTGTAACGGTGCCTGAAACAGTGCCACCGCCAATTACAACATTGCCGTTGACATCAATATTTCCAGAGATGGAGGTGCTTGATCCAACTGTAAGAATATTTCCGGTTGAAGCAGAAGAGTTGGCTGCAGTTATCCTTCCATTGATTATGTTACTGTTCGTAATAACTACTTTATCGCCTGAATAGATATTCGCGTTGATCGTCGCATTCCCCGTCGTTTGAACCAGCTTTCTTGCTCCTACTGAACCCCCATTAATGGTAATAGAGGATCCAATAAGCGTTGTGCCTGTGCCATTGGGCCCCGAAAACATTACAAAGCTATCGAGGGTAAGCTGACCAATTGATTTCCCATGCAGAAAAGAAAATCCCAATACAAGTAACAGGGTTTTTACAACTGAATTGATTTTCATAATAATGATATTAAATTCCAAAGATTCGGCGCTTGCAAATAGTTTTGCAAACGAATTCTAGTTAACTAAGAATAGTGGCAGATTCCAAAAGGCAAGGTAATCGGTCATTCAATCCAGGTTGTTTGACGGATTCCATTCATTCCTAAAAAATAATAGACAGATTAAACACATTTCAAAGGGAGAATTGGCTTGCTAGTCAGAGATGATTTATAGGGCGGAGAAGATGAAATAAATATACAAAGAAGCTTTTGATTCGGAACAAAATTTTTTATACCGCAAAAGGGGTACAACGTTGGAAGTCAGACATTATTTGCTCTCCGGGAGTGCAGCAACAAGGGCCTTCATCATATCATAATACTGCTGAGTCTTACCGTGTTCAGTCTCGCAATTCACGTATCTGATATTTTTCTTGCCGCAATAAACGCTTAATGACCCGTCGTTTGTGCAGTGCTTATTATCCTGAAGAATTGTATTAAAACCCGAATCGGCAAGCTTTTCATATAGATGTTCGTCGGTGGTCAGGAAAAAATCGTCTGCATCCTGTTCGGTATTTATATACACCTTCTTACTATCCACAGCTCTCTTTTTTCCCGGCGCATATTCTATGACCGAAAACAGGTCAGAAGTATTATTATGCAAGGCAATTACACATTTTGGTTTTTCCGGTATCAATTGAACTATGCGCTGTCCCAATTTTTCAACTTCATTGATTGCTTTTAGAGAAGTTATGCCGAGTTGCTCAAGCGATTTTTTAATGCCTTCTTTTGAAAACATCCTGTTTGGGTCAACTTTATAAAACTGTCTGCCTAATTTGAAACGGATATTTCTTTGGGAGTTATTTTCTATCTCGATGAGCATGCCCCCATACTGTTCTAAGATCTTTTTTGCCGCATCAACAGAAGTCAGCTCGTCATCATGAAGATTGATAAATACCATGTCAGTGCTTTCGCCATATTGCTGAATTTTAATCGGGACGATATTCTCAGCAAGCTGATACAAAATCGTTTTCTCGGTAACATTAATGCTTCTGATTGCCGCAGTTCGATGTACTTGCAAAAAAGAACAGGTAAAGCAAAAAAGGGTGATATATAAGAGGTACCGCATAGAAAAATTAATCTCTAAAGATAAGAAAGGAAAGAGAAAAAAGGGTAGAACTTTTATACTAATTCTTCTTTCATTCGTTGCATTACTTTCTTATCGATCATTTTTTGTGCCAGCACAATCATGTTCTTAAACGATTTTGCCTGCGAAATGCCATGGCCGATAATAACGGGCTTATTTACACCCAATACCGGAGTGCCACCATAGTTTTCAAAATTGAACCGATCGAAGTATTCGTGTTGGATCTTTTTGCGTTGTGTAATATCGTAAAGCGATTCAGCCAGCTTCAAAATGATATTGCCGGTAAACCCCTCGCAAACCATTACATCCGCTTTATCAAGAAAAACATCACGACCTTCCAGGTTGCCGACAAAATTGATATGCTTATTTTCTTTTAACAGCGGATAGGTGGCCTGGCAGAGTAGATTTCCTTTGCCTTCCTCTTCACCAACATTCATTAGCCCCACCTTCGGATTTTCAATACCCAGGATAGTTTGCGCAAACACAGAACCCATGACCGCAAATTGATTCAGCTGTTCTGGTTTACAATCGGCATTCAATCCCACATCAAGCAATAATCCGGTCCCGCCGTTTTCTTTCGGAATTATAGTTGAAATAGTTGGTCGCAATACTCCTTCCAGGGCTTTAATACTGAATAAGGCGCCAACTAACATCGCCCCGGTATTGCCCGCACTGATGAACGCATCTATGTTTCCGGATGCAAGAAGATGGAATCCAATGGCAATGGAAGACTTCGGTTTCTCCTTTAATGCCTTGGTAGGATGCTCATGCATATCGATTACCTGCTCAGCGTGCACCAGTTTTATTTTGTCCTCGGGAACCTTATATTCGGAAATTAATTCATCAAGTGTTGGCTCATCACCCACAAGCACCAGCGTAGCAGGATGGTCCGCCTCCTGTAAATAGTGTAATGCTCCCTTCATCGCTTCCAAAGGAGCAAAATCACCACCCATCATGTCGAGACCGATTGTCATAACCGTTGCAATGTAAACAAACTAAAAATTCCAAAAAACAAATTCCAAATCCCAACATGAGAACTACTCAAGTGGAATTTGGAATTAATAAGTTGCGGTCTAAGAAGATTATTTTTTTATAGGAGCTTTTTCACTTACAACTTTTCCCTTGTAATAAAGCTTCCCCTCGCTTACATGTGCACGATGTCTTACATGTGTTTCACCTGTAGTGCCATCAATACTTAATGTGGGCTCGGTAGCTTTATAATGCGTCCTTCTTTTTGCACTTCTTTGCTGACTATGTCTGCGTTTCGGATTTGGCATAACTCAATTATTAATTCTTTAAAATGGTATTGTACTCAAAAATTAATAATTATTAATTAATAATTATTAATTCAATTGTCTTCAAGATTTTTAAACTTTTCCAATCCTTTCCAGATCGGATTTTCTTTTTGTTCTTTGTCCTCCGGTTCAAGCTTCTTTAGCACATCCATGGCAGCAGGATTACAATGAGGTCCGTCCATTTTTTCATAACTGCATGTCTTGTGCATCGGGATGCTAAGGTTGATAAATTCATAGATCCAATTGGCAACATCAATGTGGCTTTCGCCCCGACTGATATAATAGACATCGGGATCTTCTTCCTCCTCATTCGCCACTTCTGGTTCTTCCACCATTTTCACGATGATGTTGAATTCATCCCACAATTCAAGCGGCAGGTAATTATTGCAACGATCGCAAACGACCTCAAGGCTGCCGCCGATCTCAAATCTCAGCAACAGAAAGTTGCTTTTTTTATCAAGCTGCAGGTTTACATTCGCTTTACAGTTGCGAAAATCCTGCTGTTGAAACGGCTCAAAGAACTTATCTGTGATTTCATAAGAGTACTCATGAATTCCAGGTTTCAGCCCCACAAACGCTATCTCAAATTCCCGGCGATGGCTCATGGCACAATGTTTTTTCCTGTTTATTCCGCCTATCAGGATGGGGCGCAAAGGTAATATATAAATGATTAAGATTTATTCCGATTTTGAATTATTTTTAGCCCATATCATTCTCTGGCAAAGAAATTCTAATATTTTTAAAACGAACTGATTGCAGCAATTTCTCACGAAGCTTTTTGGAGGGCTGATGAAAGCCTGGAGTTGGCTATTGCTTATCATTGCAGCAATAACTATAAAGTTCGTTTCCACACAGCCGCTTTGGATCGAGGAGAAATATTCAACCGGTTTATATCCACTTATTTCAGAAGTACAACGCAGTATTTTTGGGTGGATCCCTTTTAGCGTGGGAGACCTGTTTTATGCCTTTCTTATTTTGATCATCATTTTCAAAACAGTTCAGTTCATAAAATACATCTATACAAAGAAGATCAACCGGCAATACCTATTAAATGGGTTAAAACAGGTACTGTTCTTTTTCCTGTTCGTTTATGTGTTCTTTTACGGTCTTTGGGGCTTGAATTACAACCGAAAAGGAATTTCATACCAACTTAATCTTGAAGTAAAAAAATATACAGTACAGGAAATAGATACGATTACAAACCTGCTTCAGCGGCAATTGAATTTTTATGCAGACACCATTAGCCTGATGCAAAGAGATAGTTTCAACAAAAAGAAAACACTTTTTGAAAAGGCAACCGAGGCGTACCTCTATGCCAATAATAGTTATCCCTTCTTAAGCTATGAACCTCAATCGATCAAGCCTTCACTTTTTAGCTATCTTGGAAATTATTTTGGCTTCCAGGGGTACTACAATCCATTTTCCGGAGAGGGGCAGGTGAACACAACCATACCCAGGTTTCTCGAACCGTTTGTAAGCACACACGAAGTAGCGCATCAGCTTGGTTATGCAAAAGAGAATGAAGCAAATTTTGTAGCCTTCATTGCATGTAAATCATATCCAAACAATACTTACCGGTATTCAATGTATTTTGATATGTACCTGTATGCGATTACCGAACTTGATAAAAGAGATTCGGTATTGGCCAGATCATACAATGAAAAACTCCATCCTCAGGCAAAAAGGGATATAGATGAATACAGGAATTTTTTGATGAAACACAGAAACCAGGTCGAGCCGATCATAAGCTGGATCTACGACGGTTATTTACAGGCAAATGATCAACCCGAAGGCAAAAAGACTTACAATATGGTGATCGCTTTTCTGATCGCTTACTATAAAAAATATGGGGCGGAAGCGGTTTGAGTTCGGAGTCGGGAGTTCAGAGTCAGGAGTTCTGAGTTCTGAGTCAGAGTTTCTGAACTACTCAAAACAAAACTTTCGCTTTTACAAACGTCCATCCAGCAAGATTGGTCAGTCTAAGTTCCCATTAGGGGACAGGGGCAAGATTAGGGGTACAGGGTTTAAAACTGATTTTTCCACATCATACTTTCGATTGGTTTATCGGGTTGCCCCCGGTATTTGGCGTTTTTCTTTTGATTGTATTTAATTTCAGTTTCACCCTCTACCAGGAAATAAATGAGCTGTCCTATGGGCATTCCTTTATAAACCTTTACAGGTTGTTTTACTGAGATTTCCAGGGTCCAATGGCCGCAAAAACCAACATCACCTTTACCGGCCGTTGCATGTATATCGATTCCCAAACGACCAGTTGAAGATTTACCTTCTAAAAAAGGAACATGCGCATGCGTTTCCGTGTATTCTTCAGTTACCCCGAGATAAAAAATATGGGGATAAAGAACAAAACCTTCTTCCGGTATTTCAAAGTAATCGATCTGGTTATGTTTTTTAGCATCCAGGATATGTTCGTGGTACGTAGCCAGCCATTTTCCTAAATGCACATCGTAGCTGTTACTTCCCAGGCATTCCCTGTCGTATGGAGTAATCTTAATTGTTCCCTGTTCTATTTCCTCAAGAATTCTAAGATCAGAAAGGATCATTATTAATTTTTAATTATTAATTTTTAATTGTCAATTTGTAAAGCAGCAAAATAAAGGTGATTTTTCTGGCAATGCCAATTTTTTTTCAACATCAAATCAACGATACTACACGGCTGGGCATATGGAAGATCGAAGAAACGGAAGATTTCTTTAAATCCAATGTGCCGCAGCACAGGGCTGTCACACATCCGCACAAAAGATTGCAGCATCTGGCCGGCCGTTTTTTGTTGCAATATCTTTTCCCTGCTTTTCCCTATGAACTAATAAAGATTGCGGATACACGAAAACCTTTCCTGCCAGATGAGCAATACCATTTCTCCATTTCGCATTGCGGCGATTATGCTGCCGCCGTTGTAAGCAAAGACAAAAGAGTAGGGATCGATATCGAGATCCCTACAGAAAAAATCTCACGGATCATGTATAAATTTCTCAGCGCAAAAGAGCATGAATTGTTTGAGCTTATTCAGCCTGATAAGGATCGCATCCCGTTTGCCACGTTACTCTGGTCAGCCAAAGAATCGGTATTCAAATGGTATGGCAATGGGGGAGTCGACTTCAGAAGGGAGATACAGTTGAAAAAGCAGCATGCAGAAATCGAAAAATTTGATTCCTTATTTTCAAAAACTGATACCGCGCTTTCTATTCATTACCGGGAATTCGAACATCTGGTGCTCGCCTGGGTGATCAGTTAATGTGCCATATCATCTTCATTTCCCTCTTCCAGCAAATTCAGATCGACTGAATTCATTCCTGCAATACCTTCTATTGAACCCCTCACATGGGCTGCATTTAATAGAACCTTTTCTAATTGTTTTTCTCTTGACTTCCACAATCGTTCCATGGTGTCTCGCTCTTTTTGTATGGACATTTTCATGCTCATAAATCCTTCGCGTATTGCTTTCCATTGTTCTGCAAATTCCGAACTGGTCAGATAATCGTATAATAAATGCATTTTGTCACCCTTGTTTTCCTGGTTCTTTGCAGCATTAAATACTCTTATTACTCCATCCCTCAATACGGATGCCAGGGCTTTCACTTCACCAAAACTGCAGATCCAGACTCCATCCTTAATCCCAAAGCAATCCATATCCTTTGGCATGGCTTTGGTCACAATTACCGCTATTTCAGCTCCATGGTTTCGCATGTCAACTTTCAGTTTTTCGATCCAATCATTAGTAAATCCTGTTGTCCGTTTGCTTTCATAAATAATTTGACCGCACTCTTGTCCAGAGCTGTTTCGTACGGTTTGAATACAATCCGCTCCGCGAACACCTTTGCCCACTTCTGAGATGATATCAAACGGGAAAGTCAATCGTAGCATTTCTTCCAACGCCAATTCCTGTACCTCACCCTGCAACTGCATGCTTCCTTGCTCAGCTTTGCGGCGCATTTCATTAGCCAATTTTTTCTGATCATCCAATTGCTTTTCCATTTCTCTCAGGCGTAACTGGAACTCAGTTTCTTTAGCGGCAATCCGCTGTTCTTCCAATTTTCTGATTTCGATCGAAAGTTTTTCTCTTTCCTGCTGCAATTTTTTTTGAACAGATAATTCCAGCTCGGCTTCTTTGTTTTTCAGCTCCTGTTCTTTTTTTAGAAATTCAACCTGCTGTTGCCGGGCCTCCTTTAATTTTTCTTCATTCTCTTTATTGTTTTCCTCAAGCAGTCGCAGTTTGTTCTCAAAATCAGAAGAAATATTTTTTCTGATTGCCTGTTCTGTTTCCTGTTGAATTTTTTTTCTTTCATCTGCAAGTTGACTTTTGAAAGCTTCTTCTTTTTTTCGTTGCCATTCCTTCATTTCATCCCGCAATTCTTTTTTTACATCCTCCCGTAAGCTTTCATTCAACTCAAATTCATGGCTGCAATTGGGACATTTTATGGTTGTTGACATTTAAGTTTCTAATTTGCTACAAATTAATAAAGGTTTGACGGACTAAAAAAGGTTTTACTTATGTCACACATTGTTACCATTACCTTTAATCCGTGCATTGATAAAAGCGCAGCGGTTTCTCAACTAATTCCGGAGAAAAAATTGAGCTGCACCGAACCTCGGTTTGAACCCGGTGGCGGAGGTATTAATGTCGCAAGAGCAATTAAAAAGTTGGGAGGGGGCGCCACGGCAATATACCCTTCAGGAGGTTACACAGGTAAATTTTTTAATGAGTTATTGGCTAAAGAAAATATTCCCGCTATCATTATTGAAATCGAAAATTCACTTCGGGAAAATGTAATTGTGATTGAAGAAAGTTCAAACAGGCAATTTCGTTTTGGGTTTCCGGGTGCAAAACTAACGGAGCAGGAATGGCAACAATGCATTGATGCGATTGATAAAATAAATAATGCGGAGTTTTTGGTGGCAAGCGGCAGTTTGCCGGGAGGCGTGCCCGATGATATTTTTGCCAGGCTTGCAACCATTGCAAAGAAAAAAAATCTTAAGCTGGTGGTTGATACTTCAAAAGCAGCATTGCGACACGCAGCGAATGAAGGTGTATTTATGTTAAAGCCGAATTTAAACGAACTGAGTTCATTACTTGGAAGAAAAGAATTGGGCATAGAAGAGGTTGCTACGGCCGCAAAACAGATTATTGAAAAAAGATATTGTGAAGTGTTGTTGGTTTCATTGGGAGAAAAAGGCGCTATGTTATTTACACAGCACGATCAGTTAAAAGTTTCGGCTCCCAAAGTTGAAAAAAGGAGCACTGTTGGCGCAGGCGATAGTATGGTTGCGGGGTTTGTTTTGACCTTATCACAGGGGAAAAATTTTGAAAATGCTTTGCGATATGGAGTTGCCTGTGGCACTGCCGCAACTATGCAACCCGGTACAGAGTTGTGCAATAAGAAAGATGCTGACGCTCTCTATCAAATAATTGCCAGTGAAAAATGAATTGGTAAGAATTTGATTGCGACGGGCCGGTTGATTGTGTGTCCGATTTATGTTTCTTTGTTGATTGACGAGTAAGAGATCCCGCAATTCTAGTAGATTTTCGAATTGGGGCGAACCATCACTTGTTTTTTACATCGAAAAATAATGGTTGAAAGAACTATTTTTAGCCCTGGCTTGTTTATTAATTGAAATCTTATTTTCGTAACTTCCTTATTCGTTTGGCGAAGCATGATAAATTCCCCTGAACTGTCTAAACAGAAAACTGTATCCCTTGATTTTCTCTCCGGTGGCGGAGAAATGGGTGACCGTATTCGCAATTTTGACTGGAGCAAGACGCCACTTGGCGATCCTCAGGATTGGCAAAATAGTTTAAAGACCTGTGTCCGGATCATGCTCACATCTCCCCAGCCTATGTTTGTCTGGTGGGGCAAGGAGTATATAAATATTTATAATGATGCCTATCGGTTCGTTCTTGGTGAGAAACATCCAAATGCATTAGGAGTATCAGGTGATGTTGTTTGGAAAGAAATATGGAACGAGGTTGGTGCAAGAGCCAATATCGTTTTCAATAAAAATGAAGGCACTTATGATGATGCTTTATTACTGCTCATGAACCGTCATGGTTATGATGAGGAAACCTATTTTAAATTTTCCTATAACCCCATACCGGGAGATAACGGTGGTACGGCGGGACTGTTTTGTGTATGCACTGAAGAAACGGAGCGTATCATTAATGACAGATCACTAAAAACATTGCAGGAATTAGATGCAATTGCAAAAAAGAAAAGCGAACTGGAAATTTATGAACAGGCTGCTAAAACGATTGAAGCAAATAATAAAGATTTTCCATTTGGTATTTTTTATAAAATTCATGAGGATGAGCAAGCGGCAAGACCCATTGCATTTGCCGGCGTCAATGAAAAACAAACCGTTTTTCCATCAATTATAGATATTAGTAAGCCGGCCGAGGGTTCCTATAATTTTTGCAACGCCTACACCACCAAAGAAATAGTTGTTTCAGAAAATGCGGGCAGAAGAAAAAAATTGCCAAAGGGAGCATGGGAAAAAGAAGCTACACACTTTATCCATGTCCCGATCTTCATCGCTGGTAATCAAAATCCCATTGCAATTTTTTCGGCTGCATTAAATCCACACCGCAAATTTGATAAACATTATCGCCAGTTTGTACAGCTGATCGCTGAACGTATTGCCCTTGAGATAAATAACGTCAAAAGCTTTCAATACGAGAAAAAAAGAGCTGAAGTCCTGGCAGAGCTTGATAAATCAAAAACGATATTCTTTTCTAATATCAGCCACGAGTTCCGGACACCTCTCACCCTGATGCTTGGTAATCTTGAGGAAGCGTTAAATGAGCCAAAAACGCTACCTAAGAATCGGGAACGCATGCAAATCACCCATAGAAATGCCATGCGTATGCTGCGGTTGGTAAATAACCTTCTTGATTTCAGTCGCATCGAAGCAGGAAGAGTAAAGGCTCATTTTCAGCCGATCGACATTGCAAAACTCACCACTGATATCGCAAGTAATTTTCGTTCGATGATCGAAAACAGTGGTTTAAAATACCAAGTGTCCTGCGAACAGCCAACGCAAACAGTATACATTGACAAAAGCATGTGGGAAAAGATCGTACTGAATCTTATATCGAATGCTTTTAAGTACACCTTTAATGGGGGTATCAGGATTTCTTTGTCTGCTAACAAAGACCGTGTGGAATTGAAAGTAAAAGACAGCGGTGTCGGCATCCCTGAGGAAGAATTACCAAAAATGTTTGATCGGTTTCACCGGGTAGAAAATGTTGTCGGTCGCACCTACGAAGGCACCGGGATTGGCTTATCATTGGTAGCCGAACTGGTGAAGTTGCATGGCGGCGTGGTTAGTGTCACCAGTAAACAAGGAGTAGGTTCTGAATTTACTGTTGCAATTCCCACAGGAAAAAATCATTTACCCCAGGATCAATTGCTGGAAAGTGAAGCTGATCTTACAACTCATGTTACAGATACATTTATAGAGGAAGCAGGAGTTTTTTTGGGTATTCCTGCCAGTACGGAGCCGACTATGCTTAATGGACCTACGGTTCTTATTGTTGATGATAATGCTGACATGAGAGAATATGTCCGCAATATTTTATCAACAACATACAATGTGATCACAGCGAAGGATGGATCTGACGCATTGAATAAAATAAAAGAATTTGATCCGGTACTTGTGCTTACGGATATAATGATGCCAATCATGGATGGCATACAGTTATTAAAAGAAATAAAAAACAAAAAAGATACTTCGCATATTCCGGTGATACTTCTTACAGCCCGGGCCGGTGAAGAATCCAGGATCGAAGGGTATGAAACAGGGGCTGATGATTATCTTGTAAAACCTTTCTCGGTAAATGAGCTTATTGCCCGTATTAATGCACAGATAAAAATAAAGAAGCTGCGTGATGATGCATTGAAGAATATTTATAGTCTTTTCAACGAGGTGCCATTTGCAGTGGCTGTATTAACAGGTGAAGATCTTGTTATCGATTATATTAATAAATACAACCTTAGCATATGGAATGTGGAAAAGGAAATGGTCATGGGCCAACCTTTGTTCGAAGCACGACCAGATCTTAGATCCAGCGCTGAGGCGATACATCGCGAGGTTTATCGTACCGGCAGGCGATTTATCGCTAAAGAAATTCCAATTGACATAGCTACTGACAAAGAAATTGAAACAAGATTCTTTGATGTTGTTATTGATCCCATGTTCAATGCAGAGGGAAACATCATCGGGCAGTTGGCGACAAGCATTGAAATAACCGATAAAGTTCTGGCAAGGAAAAAAATTGAAGGCAGCGAGAAAGAATTACTTTCTGTGATCCGCGATCTCAAACTTTCAGAGGAAAAAATAAGAGAGAGTGAAGAGAAAAACCGGCTCTTTATAGAATACGCCCCGGCAGCCATGGCCATGTTTGATAAAGAGATGAGGTATGTATCGGTAAGCAAACAATGGATGAAGGAGTATGATCTGTCAGGCGATATTATCGGTAAAAAGCATTATGATTTTTTTCCTAATATTCTTCAACGATGGAAAGATGTGCATAGTCGTTGTATGAAAGGCGCCGTAGAAAAATCTGAAGAAGATTATTATGTAAAAGATGATGGCACGCCTGTATGGCTTAAATGGGAGGTACATCCCTGGTATAATGCAACCGATGAAATTGGAGGCATTGTAATTTTTACTGAAAATATTACTGAACGTAAAAAAACCGAGCAAGTCATTAAGGAAAGTGAGGAGCGTTTTCGAACCATGGCTAATGAAGCCCCACTTTTTGTATGGGTGACTGATGAAAAACTACAAACTACTTACCTCAATAAAGCAGGTCTTGATTATTTTAATTTTGATGAATCGATCAACATCGCTGAGCTGTCCTGGAAAAAATATATCCACCCGGATGATATTGACAGCGTATTAAAGATCATGAATGAGGCTGCGCGACTGCATGAATCCTACACGTTGGAGATGCGATTGAAAAATGGAGTCACCGGAAAATACCATTGGTTTCTTGATAAAGGTGCACCAAGATACATTGAAGGAAGGTTTGCCGGATTCGTGGGGACAAGTCTTGATATCCATGACCGCAAAGAAGCAGAAAAAGAATTGGAGGACAAAGTGAGGGATCGGACAAGTGAGTTGAATCACCAAAATGTCATGTTGAAAAAACAAAACGACCTGATTAAAAAGATCCTGGATTCATCAGTGGATCTCATTGCGGTTTATGATGTCGATACAAGGTTGATTTCAATTAATCAGTCGGCGATCAATATTATGGGCGTAAGAGAAGAAGATGTGATTGGCAAGAAATTATTGGAATTTCTTCCCTCAATTGAAAACACAAAAGCACATGCAGATCTTCTAAAGGCGATCGGTGGGGAAAAAATTCACAATGAAGTTTATCAGTCTGTGGTTTCAGGCCGGTTTTATGAAAATTTCTTAGTGCCTCTCAGGGATGATAAAGATAAAACCTATGCGGTGCTGGCGATTGCACATGATAATACTGAGCTGATCAAATCAACAGAAAGACTTAAACAAAAAAATGAAGAGCTGCAGTCAACAAAATCTT
This sequence comes from Chitinophagaceae bacterium, assembly GCA_025923075.1. Lineage (GTDB taxonomy): Bacteria > Bacteroidota > Bacteroidia > Chitinophagales > Chitinophagaceae > VBAS01. The sequence goes on along the minus strand of JAICGN010000023.1, from coordinate 3,332 downwards.
TTCTTGAACAGCTCATTGATTCTTCGGTCGAATTCATTTCCGTGCTGGATAAAGACTGCAATTATATTACTGTCAACAGAAAGGTTGAAGGTAAAATGGGGCTTTCGAGAGAGCAATTGCAAGGAAAAAATATATTAGAAATTACTCCAAAAGCAAAAGGGTCGGCCAAGATGGACTGCATTCAAAAGGCTTTGAAGGGAGAAATTACGCACCTCGGTAAACGACGTTCTGTATCCATGCCTGACCTATATATCGACACTTATTTTATTCCTCTTACGATACAAGATCAGGTGGAAGGTGTTATTATCATGTCAAGAGATGTAACAGAGGTTGTATTATCCGAAGGACTATTGCAGGAAAAAAATAGGGAGCTGCAAAATTCAATTGATCTGTTGCGTAGCCAGGAATTGAAGGATGAACAGAAGAATAATTTCATCGCGATGGCCAGTCATGAACTGAAGACGCCGATTACCTCGATCAAGGGATATGTGCAGTTACTTCTGAATGCTTTTGATAAAGAAAAAGGGGAAAAACCACTGCCGTCATTGCTTGTAAGGTCTTCCCTGATCAGTGTAGACAAGCAAATAGCAAGATTAACCAGGCTGATATCCGAGTTGCTTGATCTTACAAAAATTGAAACAGGGACACTCGAATTAAAGAAGGAAAAATTCAGCCTGAATGAACTTGCTATTGAAACGATCGAGGATATTCTTTATACAAATACAAAGCACCGGATAAATTTATTCCACGATTTTCACGGCCATGTGTTTGCCGATAAAGACAGGATAGGGCAGGTGATGATCAATTTTTTGACGAATGCGATTAAGTATTCGCCCAATAGTGAAAAGATCGATGTAACGATACGCCGGACGCCAAATAATGAAATCGCTTTCAGTGTAAAAGATTATGGTATAGGTATTGATAAGGAAGAGCAGAAAAAAATATTTGAGCGCTTTTACAGGGCACAGGGTAAAGACGAACAGACCTACCCCGGGTTTGGTATCGGGCTGTTTATTGCCAATGAATTTGTTCACAAACACGGCGGACGTTTAACAGTGGAAAGTGAGAAAGGCAAGGGTTCGGAATTTACGTTTACCTTGCCGATCAATTGAAATAATAAAAATGCCAAATGATGTATTGATAATGGTGCTGGACGATGACCCGGATATCTGTTCCATGTTAAAAATGGTCCTTGACTATCACGGGTATGGAGCCGTAGATACTGATGGCGAAGAACAAGCAAAAAAAATTTTGTCAGAAAACCGCGTTGACCTGATCATCATGGATATGCTTTTGTCAGGTGCTGATGGCGCGGATATATGCCGGCGGTTAAAACAGGATGAACAAACGTCTTCTATTCCTATATTAATGTTTTCAGCACACCCAAATGCCGAAAAGATCTGCCTGGAAGCCGGTGCTGATGATTTTATTTCAAAGCCTTTTGAAATGAACGACCTTATTGATAGGATCATTTTTTTCCTTCAGCAAAGAGAAGTAAAACAGGTTGAATAAAGCAATATTATCCACCTACTCAAAGATCGGTTTCTTCTGTGCTCTATTTTGGTCTTGCTATTTGGTCTTGCTTTGTTCTTAGGGGCATTATTGAGACAATGAAATTCTATTTAAAAAGATTTGTTTAATACCTTTAAGAATTATTCCCTAACTAAATTTTATCAATATGAAAAAGGTTATGTTTTCAGCTTTATTAATGACAATTGCCATTGTTACATTCGGACAGAAAGGAGCAAGGATTAATTTTTACAGCGCGTATGTATTCGATGACGGGTTTGATGTGTTTAATGATGCAAATACATACTACAATGGAACAGTGAAAGGAGGATATCAATGGGGTGCTGGCGTGGAATATTTATTTACTCCACAGAGTAGTGCAGAAATTTTGTACTTACACAGAAGCACTACAGTTCCTGCTACCTTTAAGTTTAGCTCTGGTACTCAAGCCCGGTCTGAAACTTTCGATCTCAAACATGATTTTATATTATTAAGCGGAGATGGACATTTTGCGAAGGGTAAAGCAGAAGGATATGCCGGGTTAATGGCAGGAGTTTTGATCAGCAACCTTGAAGCTCCATCACTGGGAGAAAGCTCCAGCAATACCAATTTTGCCTGGGGTGGACGAATTGGCACTAACATATGGGTCTCCTCAAAACTGGGAATAAAACTGCAGGCACTGATATTATCGGCTTCCCGGGCTACTGGTGGCGATTATTATTGGAGCTGGTACGGCCCAATTTACCTTACTGAATACTCTACCTTGTGGCAATTCAGCCTTGGAGGTGGATTGACTTTTAAAATGGGTAAATAGCAGACTGAATGGTCATTGATAATCAAAAAAAACGCGGGCTGAGTTTTTATAATGATCAATGATGGAAAAATAGTTTGTAAGCGCGGCGTATATGAATGACAGGTGACTCACTGCAGTATTACCCCGGGCCAATACATCGAAAATAAGCCGTGTGCCACTCAGCTTCTCGGCTATTATTGGCGCTGGCATTATTGTATAGTCACACTGATCTCCTTTTTTTCCAAATGCTAATAGCACGCAGGTGAAAAAATATAACAGAATGAAGGTGGTGAATAGCTGATCCGTTAATGATTGCTGATGCAATTCCCTTGATTGAATTATACAAACTTTTTGACTTGTACCTGGATGAATGTATTATTTAGATGAATGGAAATCTCGCCGTTTTCATTAGCAGTTGCAAAAGGGGAATTGAGCCACCAAAGAAGCTGGCGGGCTCGGTTTTTGTCACATAATTATTAAATAGAAATCATGAAAGTCATTGGCATTATCCTGATCGTACTCGGAATAGGAGTGTTTATATTCCAGGGTATCAGGACCACCAAAAAAGAAAAAGTGCTGGATGTAGGACCTGTAGAAATTACCAAGCAGGTAGAAAGAAGCGATAGCTGGCAAATGTATGCTGCGGGCGGCATTGCCGTAGTGGCGGGTCTTGTATTGGTTCTGGCAGGCCGGAAAAAAATTAGTGCCAGCTAGAACAGGGTTAAATAACCTGTATTACTAAGTGTAAACGTTAGCCCACATCGAACAGATCACGTAGTAATGCAAGCATTTTGGGGTTAGTTTCCGGGCCAAATCCATTTAATGATATGCGTGGTTTGTCAATCGTTCCTTCATTATAGTCAATTTCCAAATTAGCTGTTGGTTCTATTTTCAGATTGTCTTTACTCTTCTTAATTGCGGATTCAATTTTGGTTTTTAAATCGGCTTGAATCTTCTTATGTTCTTCATTATCCGGATGGTTGTACGGTTTTCCGTTCAATTTAAATTGTATGGTCATGGTACAATTTTT
>JAICGN010000022.1 GCA_025923075.1 Chitinophagaceae bacterium | reverse complement strand
CTCATTTGGAAACTTAATATCTATGGAATCTATGATGGCATAATTCTGAATGGAAAGTTGTTTCAGCATGGTAAATGCAATTTAAAACAAAAAACCCCGCCCGGATAAACCAAGACGGGGTAAAAAAAATCTATTTAAAGTCATTTTATTTCAACGGCAGCGTGAAGATCTGTATCAACCAGTACACGACCACAGTTTTCGCAAACCATAATCTTTTTATGCTGGCGTATTTCACTTTGCTTTTGGGGAGGAATAGCATAGAAGCAACCACCACAGGCATCTCTTTCCACCTGAACTACCGCTAAACCATTGCGATAACTATGGCGAATTTTGCTATAGCTGGTTAACAGACGGGGATCAACAGAATCCTTTGCTTCCGCCGCCATTTTATTAAAATGTTTTTCTTCTTTCTCCGTAGAGGCAATGATCTTTTCCAGCTCTTCCTTCTTAGTATTCAGAATTCCTTCTTTTGCAGCAATTGTCTTTTTTGCTTTTTCAAGTGCAATAGCTTTCTCAGAGATCTCGTCTGTTGCATCCTTAATATGCTTTTCAGCAAGCTTGACTTCCAATTGCTGCATCTCGATCTCTTTATTGATCGCTTCAAACTCGCGGTTATTTTTTACATTGTTGCTTTGCTTCTCGTATTTTTTCACCAATCCGCCGGATTCTTTGATCAATTCTTTTTTCTGTTCGATAAACTCAGTGATACCGTTTATCTCTTCTTCGATCCTTGTTTGCCTGGCATGCAGTCCCTGGATCTCATCTTCAAGGTCGGCCACTTCCATTGGCAATTCACCTTTTAATACTTTTAATTCATCCAGCTTGGAATCAATTTTTTGAAGCGTTACCAGGCCGGTAAGTTTTTCCTGCACCGAATACTCTTTTACTGTACTCATTTATTTGATGATTTTATTTTTGTTTGAAGTGTTATTATGAACCCGGCAACAATCCTACTATTAAGCTGCTCTTGCGTCGCATGCTGCTACTCCTAATCGTATTCAGCTATAAAAAGTACCGAACCGGGTTTGTATTCACTTCAGTTTTAAGGACGGCAAAGGTAGGGAATTTTTGCTCTAAAAATTCCTGCAAAAGGTTGATGGTGAATTGTTCACTTTCGTAATGACCAATGTCTGCTATTACCATTTTATCATTGGCATCGAAGAACTCATGGTACTTAATATCCGAAGTAATAAACATGTCCGCATTGGCGGCCAATGCGTTGGAAATCAGGAAACCTCCTGCACCACCACAGACAGCGACACGGCTGACCGGCTCTTTTAATAGTTCGGTATGCCTGATCACCGGAAGACCGAACCTCTCTTTCAACATGCTAAGCAATGCGCCTGCATCAACTGGCCTGGGCAGATCTCCAATCACCCCCGAACCAATTGTAGAAAATCGATTTTCCAGCCTGATAATGTCATAAGCCACTTCCTCATAAGGATGTGAGGATAACAGCGCTTTTACTATTCTTCCTTCAAGCCAAGCCGGGAATATCACTTCAATTTTAATTTCATGTTCCCGATGCAATTCTCCCCGTTGACCAACATAGGGATTTGTCTCCACGCCCCCCTTAAAGGTTCCAAAACCCTCCACGTTAAAACTACAGTCCTCGTAATTACCGATATGTCCCCCACCAGCATCGTGTATTGCTTGTCTTACCTTATCCGCATCAGAAACCGGGACAAAGGTGTATAGTTTTTTAAGTTGATTTTCTTTTGGAGCCAGGACCGAAATATTCTGCAGGCCAATCAAGCTTGCAATTCTTCCATTTACGCCGTTAACGATATTATCTAGGTTGGTATGGATTGCATAAAGCGCGATCTCGTTTTTAATTGAATTAATAATAGCTTTCTGTACATAATTTTTTCCAGTGACTTTTTTTAACCCGGCAAAAATGATTGGATGGTGCGACACAACAAGGTTACAGCGCTTTTGTATTGCTTCATCTACAATAGCGGGGGTGGCATCTAAAGAAACCAGAATGCCGGTGCAAGTTGCATTTTCATCACCAGCAATTAGTCCTGCGTTATCATATCCTTCCTGTAACGAAGGTGGGGCCATGACTTCAAGGGTCGCAATAACATCTTTTATTTTCATGGGCTAAAGATAATAAAGCCCCCTCTGCATGTTTTTTAAAAAGTGTACAAAAAATGACAGCTGATTTCAAATGCTTTCGTAACTTTTCCGCCCCATCCCTCCGAAACTGTTTCCCCGCCCTTTGATCTCACCAAAAATTATTGCTATGCCACGGAGAAAAACCTATAATTATCTTCTTCTTCTTTTTATTGTTTTTTCAGGTTTAGCAGGCACCCCAACTTCTGATGTGCTTTCAAAAAAAGAAAGAAAGTTTGCAGCTGATTACCTGAAAAATACAAGGGCAGATCTGCAAGATGCCGTTAAGGGGCTTAACGCTGCCCAGTTAACCTATAAAATGTCGGCTGACAAATGGTCTGTGCAGGAATGTGTTTATCATATTGCTATTTCTGAAAAGAACCTGTGGGCTATGCTGGAATCCAGTATGAAGGGTCCGGCCACCCCTGAAAAAAAGAAAGACTTGACGATTACCGATGAACAGGTAATAACTATGATCGAAGACAGAACAAACAAAAGGAAAACCTCTGGACCGTTGGAGCCTGAAAATACTGCTTACAAGAGTTTCGATGAAGCCATGAATGATTTTAAGAACGCAAGAACTGCGCATATTAAGTATATAAAGGCGACCTCTGAGGATTTGCGAAATCACTTTGTCCAGATGTCATTTGGGCTGCTCGATTGTTATCAGCTTTGCCTGATGATCTCTGCACATACCAGCCGTCACACGCAACAGCTGAAGGAGGTAAAGGCTGCCGCAGGTTACCCCGACTAAAGTTCAAATCTGAATGATTTAAAACAGGTTGGAAACAGTGGCCGTTTTTATTAAAATGGTGGCCGTTTTTATTGCATACCTCGCTGATAATAATTATCTTGCCTTTCCATCTTAACCCGTTTATGAAAAAACTGTACACCTTATTCCTTTTACTCATTGTCTTTGGCAGTTGCAAAAAAACTGTCGAGAAAATTGGTGAGGATCTTGTCGTTAAAGCAATGACCGACGGACAGTGGACGATCACAAAATTTACTCAGAACGGAACTGATATTACCTCCAGTTTTTCAGGTTATAAATTTCAATACTACAGCAATAGAACAGTTGATGCCATTTTAAATGGTACAAAAGAAAGAACTGGTAATTGGGACGGCAATGCGGCGACACAGACAACATGGGCCGATTTTCCGGGTGCAACGAACCCTATTTCCCTCATTAATGGAACATGGAATATAACAAAGAGTGGCTGGACGTACGTGGAGGCAACACAGACCAATGGAGTGGAAACAAAGACCTTACGGTTAGACAAACAATAATAGATCCTATCCTACCTCTGGTCAGCTGTCACAGCTGACCATTAAACGAAAAACAATCGACGTGGTCAATAAACGACCTTGTTAGATTTAATACTTTTGCGAGCCTAATCCTCTATCCTACATTTTTCAATTAGTCAATAATATTTTTTGTTAAACCACGAATCTTTGCGACCCTATAATAACTATATCAGTTTACGTCCTAATTTATTGCAATTAAGAGTGAGATTGCTGAACCCCTGTTCACTTGCAATATTTATTTGGCTGTTGACTAACTCGGTAACATCATTTGCCCAGGCACCCGTGGCTGCTTTTACAGCCAATAAAGTATCTGGTTGTTCCCCACTTACAGTAACTTTTACAGACCAATCGACAAATAACCCAACATCACTGAATTGGGATTTCGGAAATGGGCAATTATCAACGCTGCCAAATCCGACTGTTAATTTTTCTCAACCTGGTACGTACACTATAAAGTTAATAGCCAGAAACAGCGCTGGCATCGATGAAGAGGAAAAAATAAATTATATCACAGTCTTCCCATCCCCCGCTCCTGCATTTACTGCAGATATTACCACAGCCTGCGTTCCCGCAACCATTCATTTTACGGATCAATCCACCGTTCCTCCGGGTGGAGGCACCATTACGTCATGGAGCTGGAATTTTGGAGATAGTGGTCCCAATTCTACATCGGATCAACAAAACCCTTCTCACACGTATTCTAACGCTGGATTTTATACGGTATCATTAAAAGTCACCAGCAGCACAGGGTGTGAAAGCTTCACTTCTATTGGGAGATATATTCGAATTATTAATGGTATTGATGTTGATTTTGGGTTTTCGCAACCAGGAACATGTCAAGCTCCTTTTGCTATTAATTTCCAGGATCAATCCAGCGGACCAGGAAATTTGACATATCTCTGGAACTTTGGAAATGGAGGTCCAACCTCAACATTGATTAATCCAACCGCAACTTATGCTAGTGCGGGTACATACCCGGTGCAATTAACTGTTCAAAGTGATCTTGGATGCAGTGGCACTACCACTAAAGACGTTATTGTCTCAGGCAAAACCACAAATTTTATTGCGCCAGCAAGCATTTGTCTTGGGCAATCAGTTACTTTTCAAAACAATTCTTCTCCCGCCCCAATTTCTTCTTATTGGGACTTCGGCGACGGCACGAACTCCTCACAAATAAATCCGGTAAAAACCTATTTAGCCGGTGGAACTTTTCAGGTTACACTCGTTAACAATTATACCAACTGTATCGATTCAATTACGAAAACTGTCCTGGTCAATACACAGCCACCTGTAGATTTCACAGCAAATGACTCCACCTCTTGCAAAACACCGTTCAAAGTTCAATTCACCGATTTAAGTCCTGCAGCTTCCACCTGGCTTTGGGAATTCGGTGACGGAACTACATCAAATTTGAAAAATCCTGAACACACTTATAGCACTTTAGGTTCATTTTCTGTTAAGCTAACGATTACACTCCCCGGTGGTTGCAGCAATACGATCACTAAATATGAATTCATAAAGATAATTCCGGCATCTGTGCGAATCAGTAATGCCCCCATCGGAGGATGTATTCCGTTCACTTATCAACCAATCGCAACTATTCAATCTGTGGATAGTATTGTCAATTATTCATGGAATTTAGGCGCCCCAGGTGCTATATACAATACACAATTCCCAACTCATACTTATAACACTGCAGGTAACTATACTATTCAGCTTACGGTGACAACGCAGACTGGATGCACAGAAACTGTTAGTGTTCCGAATGGTGTGTTAACGGGAACGCCCCCTACGGTAAATTTTAGCTTTACTCCCAATAATACTTGTGCCAGCACGCCGATACAGTTCACAGATCTTTCTACAACCACTCCCGGTGCAACGATAAAATGGCTTTGGGATTTTGGAGACAGTCTTACTTCAACTTTACAGCATCCGGCTCACACTTATGTTGATACGGGTCTATTAAAGGTTAAGTTGCTCGTGTCCAACAATGGATGTATAGACTCCCTGTCCAAACCAATACAAGTTAAACCCCCGGTTGCCAATTTTGGATACCGCACTAATTGTAACAACAAGCTGCAGGTTACATTTCTTGATAGTTCTTTAACCAATAGCATTTACGGTCCTATTTCTTATGAATGGAAAATGGGTGATCCTGGCAATACAATATTTACAGGAATAACACCGCCTACTTTTAGTTATCCTGCTTTTGGAACCTATACGGCAACGCTGACTGTAACCAATGGACCATGCTCTTATACAAAAACAAAAGAAATTAAGATCATTAATGAGCCCGTCGCTTTTACTTCAAGCAAAAATCCAGTTTGCAAAAGTGAATTGTTTACCTTATCTGCTACGGGTAGTGATCCAAACCATATAAAAGATTATACATGGACAATTGGTCCGAATATTATAAGAGACACAAGTCGAAGTGTTAGCTACAGCCTTGCAAACTATGGATCTTATGATGTAGAATTATTGATTGAAGATATCAATGGATGTCTCGATTCAGTAACCATTAACAATTTTATGACTATAGCCGGTCCGATCGCAAACTTTGCACCAAATGGAACCGGGGCCTGTATAAATAAGGCCATGAATTTTAACGATCTCTCGACTCCATCAACGGCGCCAATTACCCAATGGACATGGGATTTTGGAGATGGCACACAACAATCATTAACTTCACCTCCTTTCTCACATGTATACCCGCTGGAAGGAAATTATACAGTAAGTCTGATTGTAAAAGATAACGTGAATTGTGCTGATACGTTTTCAATTACCGGTGCTGTCTTAATCACAAATCCTAAAGCAGCATTTTTTGCAGATACTTTTTTTTGTCCTTCTGCCCCATTGCAGTTTACTGATACTTCGACAGGTATTGGCTTAATCCATACCTGGAATTTTGGCGACGGCGGAACATCTACGTTACAAAATCCAACCCACAATTTTCCTGCTGGAAATAACATTTATGACATAAAACTTAAGATCCGTGACCTTGTGGGTTGTGAAGATTCTATCACTAAAATTGGGTATATTAAGATTAGAAAACCCGTTGCCGCTTTCAGCATGATTGATAGTATCGGAATTTGTCTGCCTTTGCAAACCAGCTTTATTTTCCAGGGAAGCGATTACGCAACCTATTATTGGGACTTTGGTGACGGTGCAACGAGCTCGGCTCAAAATCCTTCACATTTTTATAATTCATACGGTACTTATTATCCGAAACTATATGCAGAAGGGCCCGGTGGTTGTGTTGACTCAGCACAGTCAATTGTGAATGCTTATGACCCCATTGCCAATACTCAAATAAATTTTACACCTGCATCGGCTTGTGATTCCGTCATCGCAAACTTTAGCATAACGACACCACCAGGGTTTAAATATGTGTTTTACTTTGGCGATGGCACATTAGATAGTACAAGACAGGCTAACCTTACTCATAAGTATTCCAGTCCTGGTAACTATTACCCTTATATGATCATACCTGACAAATACGGATGTGAGGCGTTTATCCCGTCTGCGCCAATTAGCGTATTCGGCGCCTTGCCGCTTTTTGGCATTGATAAAAAGGAGTTTTGTGATAATGGACAAGTTACATTTACAAATTATACATTGAGTAACGACCCTGTTACTTCAACCGTCTGGGATTTTGGGGATGGTAACTCCAGTACGGCCAGTGATCCGACGCATAGTTTTACTGCTCCAGGAACATATTTCGTAAGACTTTCAGTAAATACCCAATACCAATGCCCAAGTTCATTTGTGGATACAGTACGCGTCTACAGAACACCCGATTTATCAATTACTGGAAGGGATTCAGTATGCCTTAATATTCCGGAAGTATTCTATGGTTCGTTATCTCAACCAGATTCCACTATTAAATGGTCGTGGAATTTTGGAAACGGAAATTCTTCTCAATTACAAGATGGGGTTACCTCATTTTCAAAGTCGGGTAACTATAATATACAGCTTGTAGCCTCCAACAAGATTGGATGTGCAGATACAAGTTATCATTCGGTCTTTGCCGTTCCTGCTCTTACTGCCATATCAGCCGTTGATCCAATTACAATTATTTCTGGTGCCGAGGCACAATTGAATATGAATTATACCGGAGAAATTATTTCTTATAATTGGCTACCGGTGCAACATTTGAATTGTACACGTTGCCCCAATCCGATAGCCAACCCGCAGTTCACCACAAGATATGTTGTAAACATAGCCGACAGATATGGATGTACGGCCAAGGGCGAAGTAACTGTGAAAGTTGTTTGTAATGGTCAGAACTTTTTTATTCCAAACACATTTTCACCAAATAGTGACGGAAGCAACGATGTATTTTATCCAAGAGGTACTGGTCTTGACCGTGCAAAGGTCTTACGAATATTCAATCGCTGGGGCGAAGTTGTATTTGAAAAATACGATATGCCTATAAATAATGCTGGCTCTGGCTGGGATGGCAACTGGAAAGGGAAAAAGGCAAATGCGGACGTTTATATATATCAATTGGAAATTTATTGTAAGAATGGAGAATTATTATCATATACAGGAAACATAACCCTAATAAGATAATGTACAAATGAGAAAAAAAATAGTCATACTAATGGGATTTTGGAGTTCCTTATTTGCAATGTCTGCGCAGGCGCAGGACTTACATTTTTCTCAATTTTTTGAAACTCCTCTTTTAAGAAATCCTGCATTGGCAGGGATATTTGAAGGTGATGTACGAGTACAGGCGGTTTACAGAGATCAATGGAACAGTGTAACTACAGGCTACAGAACCGGATCATTGAGCGGAGAATATAAAATGCCTGTATTTAAAGGAGATGATTTTGTTACCTGGGGTATGCAATTATTTTATGACCGTGCCGGCTCAGTTTCCTTTACACAAGCAAAAATTCTACCGGCTTTAAATTATCACAAATCGATCAGTAATGAAAAGAATACTTACCTGTCATTAGGGTTTATGGGAGGCTGGGTGCAGCACAGCATTGATCTATCAAAAGTGACAACAAACAGTCAATATGATGGTATGGGACTGGGAGAAAACATTACCGATCCGACTTACTCATATCTTGATGGAAGCGTTGGCATGAGCTTAAATTCAGTTATGAAGAATCACCCTGACAATAATTATTATATCGGCGGCGCTTATCATCATTTTAACCGGCCACGTAATTCATTTTATAAAGACAAAAACATAGAATTAAATCCCAAATGGGTTTTTTCTGGCGGTCTAAAACTCGGAGTAAATGAATATACTTATATAACGCTGCAAGGAGATCATTCAAGACAAGGTTCATTTAAAGAAACTATTTTTGGTGCGATGTATGGATTAAAAATTGGCGCCTACCCGGATGAGCCTGATTATGCTATTCATTTCGGAACTTTTATCCGATGGAATGATGCGCTAATCCCGGTTGTTAAACTTGATTACAGCCCATTTTCTGTATCGGTAAGTTATGATGCAAATATTTCTAAACTTAAACCCAGCAGCCATGGTCGTGGTGGATTTGAAATTGCAATCAGTTGGATTGGCAAACTTGCTGATCGCTCTAATCCTTATTTCAAACCAAGGTTTTAAAAAGTAAGCCTCGTTTCGTATAATAACTCAACCTGAAATTCTTATTTGTCGTCAGGATTATTGAATCTAAAAACTAAAGCCGCCAAGGCCGCCCCTCCAAAACATCCAACTAAGTAAATCCAGATATTACTCCAGGCAAAAGCATTAATGAGTGATGCACCAACGGCCACAGCAGGATTAAAAGCTCCACCAGATAAGCTTCCCATTAACGAACCCGCAAAATATACCGTAAAGCCAATAGCAAGGCCATAGAAACTGTTACCAGCAGTTCCTTTAGCTGTTGCCACATTTAATACAACATAGGCTAAAGCAAAAGTTCCGATGGCTTCAGCAGTCAATGCTCTCGTTGTATCTTTCAGCACGATGGGTTCAGCTGGAATATCCTTAAGAAAACCAACTATAAGTGCAGCTGCAACTGCACCAACTATCTGTGCTACCATATAGACTAATGCATCTGCCATTCCGATTTTTCCCCGAATCAAAACAGCAAGAGTAACAGCAGGATTGTAATGCGCTCCGGAAATGTGCCCGCCGGCATAAATCATTACCATCAATGCTGAAGCAATTATTAATACTGCATGTTCGCCACTGGCAAATCCAGCAGCCAATACAAGGAAAAAAGTTCCAATGAATTCTGTAATGTATTTGTTCATAATAGTTGGTTTTGGCCGGATGACCTCCGATAGTTAGAAATAATTAAGCAACTTTTTGAAAAGATAATTGTTTCTTTGAAACAAGGTGCCAAACTTATTTGACATAAATCTAAACTTTTTTATGAAAATTGAAATTGGACAAGTAGCGCCGGATTTTACTTTGTATGACTCAGCAAAGAACAAAGTAACTCTCTCTGATTTACGGGGACAAAATGTTTTACTTCTTTTCTTTCCTCTTGCGTTTACCAGCACTTGCACTGCTGAGCTGTGTTCCGTGAGGGATAATATTTCTTTTTATGATAACCTCAACGCGAAAGTGTTTGGAATTTCTGTTGACTCGCTTCACACATTAGCAAAATATAAAGCAGACCAAAATTTGAACTTTACATTATTGAGCGATTTCAATAAGGATGTTTCATCGCTTTACGGAAGCATATATGAAAAGTTTGGTTATAATATGAAAGGCGTCTCTAAACGATCAGCATTTGTAATTGATAAAAAAGGAATTATTCGTTACGCTGAAATTCTTGAAAATGCCGGGGAGCAACCAAATTTTAAAAACATTACTCTTACACTTGAATCGTTGGCTTAGCGGATCGGGGTTTTACGATTTTTGAAGTCTAAACCAATGATTTACAGTTTTTTTGTTTCGGTGTGGTTTTTACGTTGCAACGAAAAAAAAAACCCATTATTTTGCGCAAATAAAGTTAAATTTGTTTTAGTGATAAGAATTCTACTTATATCCTTTATTCTGTTGACAGCCGTAACCTCTCAGGGGCAGTCTAAGCGTGAGCCATCTCCCGATGCGCTTCAACGCATCCTGAAAGTTTACCCAAATCCAGCAACAACATTTGCCAAGTTTGAATTTCAAAAGAGTTTTGACAAAGGATTTACATTACAGATTATAAATTTTATAGGCAAGCAGGTTTACGAGGCAAAAAATATTAGTTCAACTACAACACTTGACCTTTCAACGTACAATCGTGGAGTTTATATTTACCAGTTAAAAGATCAATCAGGAAAAGTAATAGAATCGGGCAAATTCCAGGTATCGAAATAATAACCTTAAAATACTTTAAGAGCACTTCTTTATGAAGTGCTTTTTTATTTTAAACATCATTGTACCTCAACGATAAGAAATTTGAGATACTCAGTATTTTCAATACCCCTTATAATTGGGTGATCCGGTGATTGGGTTCGAAAAGTCACCTGTCTCAACGTACGCTTTGCATCTTTTGCGGCCATATCCAGTGTCTGTAAGAATAATTCAGCATTTACGAGACTCGTACAGGAGGATGTTACAAGAAAGCCACCCGGCTTTGTAAGTTTCATTCCCCTTAAATTAATTTCTTTATATCCTGCAATCGCTTTTTGTATTGTCTCCCTGCTTTTAGTAAACGCAGGCGGGTCAAGCATCACTACATCGTATCTTTTTTCTTCCTTGCTCCATTCTTTTAATACATCAAAGGCATTTGCTGTTTGGAATTTGCAAATACTTGCTACCTCATTTAATGCAGCGTTTTGGTTCGCCTGCTGCACTGCATTTTCAGAAATATCAATACCCAGCACCGATTTGGCCCCATAACAAGCAGCATGAATTTCAAAACTACCTGTATAGGTAAATGCGCCAAGAACATCGGCTCCTTTTACAATGTGCTCAATAGCCTTTCGGTTATCCTGCTGATCAAGAAAATAACCGGTTTTTTGCCCATTTTCTATATCCACATTAAATTTTAGTCCGTTCTCATGAATAATGATATTAGTGTCAAAAGGTGTTGATAAGAATCCCTTATGTTGCTCCATGCCTTCTAATTCCCTTACCGGTACATCATTTCGTTCATAAATGCCTCTAGGATTAAAAATCTTCTTTAAGGCATCCACTATTGCTGTTTTCCAAAGATCAATACCCAGCGCCAACGTTTGAATAACAAAATAATCATTGAACTTATCGATGATCAGTTGAGGCAATGAATCGGCTTCTCCAAATGCAAGCCTGCAATTTTCAGTATACCCTATTTTCTGGCGATACTCCCAACATTGCAATATCCGCTTGTAAAAGAAATCCTCATTAATGCCAATGCCTTTGTCCCTTGTTAATAATCGCACCATTATCTGCGACTTGGGATTTATATACCCACTGCCAATGAATTTGTTGTCATGTGTAAATACGTTGACGATTTCTCCACCTGATAGTAAGCCGTCAACCTTCTCTATCTCGTTTGAGAATATCCAGGGATGACCGTCCACCACCCGTCGACTGATCTTTTTTCGGAGAAAAACTTTTATCATCGCGCAAAGGTAACCGTCGCCTGATATTGAAAATGAGCAACTTTTAACCCGTCAATTTGTCTTCCAAATAGCGTTGGCAGTATTATTGACAACCTTACCTTTGCAATCAATTTTGAAAAAAATGCGTCAAAAAGATATGAAAGAGGCAAAAGAACAGGCAAAAATGCAGCAAACTGAAGAGTCAGGCGTGGGCATAAATTCGGACGAAAACATTAGTGGCACTACACATCTCAACGAACCCCTGGTAAACGAACCGGAGCTCGAAACGCTGCGGAATGAGCTTGGTGAAATGAAGGAGAAATTTATTCGTAAAGTAGCCGAGTTTGAAAATTTCAAGAAAAGAAATCTCAAAGAAAGAATGGATCTGATCCAAACTGCCGGAAAAGAAGTGATTGTTGATCTGCTTGAAGTGTTGGATGATTGTGAAAGAGCAGAAAAACAATTAAACGCGTCGGAAGAAGGAAGTCAGGCCAAAGAAGGAGTGATGTTAGTATTTAATAAATTAAGAAGTATTTTATCTGCCAAAGGTTTGAAACCGATGGAAACAATCAATAAAGATTTTAACCCTGACATACACGAAGCGATCACTGAAGTACCGGCTCCTTCTGAAGAGCAAAAAGGAAAGGTAATAGATGAGATTCAAAAAGGTTACTATCTGAATGATAAAATTATCCGATACGCAAAAGTGGTAGTAGGGAAATAAGCTTATGTCAAAAAGAGATTATTACGAAATATTGGGCGTTACCAAATCAGCTTCGGCGGATGAAATAAAAAAAGCATACCGTAAAGTGGCGATGCAGCACCATCCTGACCGTAACCCAGGTGATAAAGCCGCTGAAGAAAAATTTAAAGAAGCAGCTGAGGCTTACGAGGTATTAAGTGATACAGATAAAAAAGTGCAATACGATCGCTACGGCCACGCCGGAGTAAGCAGCAACGGTCGTGGATTTAGCGGCGGTGGTATGAACATGGAAGATATTTTCAGTCAGTTCGGAGATGTTTTCGGAGAGGATCTCTTTGGTAGTTTTTTTGGAGGTGGCGGTGGCAGAGGTAGAACATCAAGAAGCAGAGGTATTCGCGGCAGCAATCTTCGTGTAAAAATTAAGTTGACTTATGAGGAGATTGCTAAAGGCGTCACGAAAAATATCAAAGTAAAAAAACATGTAATTTGTAATACATGTAGCGGAAGCGGGGCAAAAGACAAAGGCAGTGTACAAAACTGTGGCACCTGTGGCGGTTCAGGACAAGTAAGAAGAGTTACCAATACATTTATTGGCCAGATGCAAACAGTGACAACCTGCCCAACTTGTAATGGTGAAGGGACAACGATTACAGCGAAATGCTCGGCATGCAAAGGCGAAGGAAGAGTGTATGGTGAAGAGGCAATCTCAATCGAAATCCCCGCAGGTGTGCAGGAAGGAATGCAATTAAATTTGAGCAACAAAGGGAATGCAGGCGAAAGAGGTGGCATGCCCGGTGATCTGATAATATTAATTGAAGAAGAACCACACAAAGAATTACAGCGTGATGGAATGAATGTTGCATATGATCTGCATATTTCATTTACGGATGCAGTGTTCGGAACCCAACTTGAAGTGCCTACGATTGATGGGAGAGCCAAAATAAAAATTCCTCCGGGTACACAAAGTGGAAAGATCTTCAGGTTGAAAGGGAAGGGCTTTCCGGCGGTGAACAGTTATCAAAAAGGCGATCAGTTAATACATGTAAATGTTTGGACTCCACAGCATGTTAGTGCGGACGAAAAAGCCATGCTGGAGAAAATGAGTCATTCATCTAATTTCAAACCACATCCTGATAAAACAGATAAGAGTTTCCTTGATAAGATGAGAGAGCTTTTCTCCTGACAACCTTTTCAATTCATGAAATTTTCATTGCTTTCGAATAATCAAACGTCACCCTTAAAGTGTCTATTGAACATCCTGATTAGAATTACGCCTCTACGTGCGATCAGGACGCTACCATTTTGAAGTAAAAGATGTTTAATTTCTATTCTTCTTTTTCTTTTTTGTATTAAACTCTTTTGCCTTATAGACTAATTCTACAAATTGAGCCTGGTTTATGTCGGTAGGATTGGCAGCTTCGCTTGCATGAAACAATACATCTCCCCATCCTATATCTTTTGCAAAGGACGAAGATTTAAGTACCGAGCCGAACATGATAACCGAACTTGCAAAACGAAAGATCGGATCAACATCTTTATATGGAATAGGATTATACGGAAAAGATTCGGTGACCTGCTGCTGTATCTCCAGCATAGGCAATCTATGATGCAATTTCACTTCAGCATATTTATTTGAAAATACATTTGCGCCCGCCTCAAAATTGGGTTGGATCTCAAAAGCTGCGGTCAATGATTGACCAGAACCGATCTCACCCCCTTCTATTTCTGAGGTTGAATCAGCAAGGGCCCCGACTTTATTATCAAAACCGATCAGCCGGTATTGTTTCACTAATGATGGATCAAATGTTACTTGTAAATGCGCATCATCAGCAATGGTGTAAAGCGTTTGTGTAAATTCCTTCAGAATTATTTTTTCTGCTTCCTGGTAGCCGTCTACATATGCAAAATTTCCATTGCCTTTGCGGGCAAGTGTTTGAATTTTTGAATCTTTATAATTGCCCATGCCGACGCCGAGACAGGTCAAATAAATTCCCGATTCTCTATGGCGGGATATTAATTCATCAAGCTCCTGTTCAGTTTTAATGCCAACATTGAAATCACCATCCGTAGCGAGAATCACCCTGTTGTTTCCTTTTTCAATAAAATGTTTTTTAGCGATCATGTATGCCAGTTTGATCCCCGATTCGCCGGGAGTAGAACCACCGGGCTGCATTTCGTCAATTGCTTTGTTTATTTTTTCCTTTTCATTTCCTGCAGTAGGAAAAAGCAACACGCCAACCGCACCACCATAAACCACTATGCTCACTGTATCTTTTTCGCGTAAATTCATTGCAAGCATTTTGAAAGCTGATTTCAGCAGTGGCAAACGGTTTGGCATATCCATTGATCCCGAAATATCAACAAGAAAAACAAGGTTTGAGGGCGGTAAAGAATCGAGGTTGAGTTTTTTTGAAAAAACGTTTATAAAGAAGAGCTGGTTGTCCTTATTCCATGGGCAGTTGGTAAGTGTGGTTTTGATTTTGAACAGCGACTTATCATTGGGTGATTCATAACCAAAATTGAAATAATTCAGCATCTCTTCTATTCTTACGGCATCCGGTGGTACTGCCAGGTTGAGATTGATAAACCGCCTGACGTTACTATATGAAGCCCTGTCAATATTCAAGGCAACACCTGTGGTTGGATAGTGTTTAGCGTCTACAAAATTGTTTTCGACAATGCTCGCATAAGTTTCATCACCAGAGTACCACTTCCTTTGATTCTCTCTTGAAAGATCTTTTGTCAGTGATGCTAACCTGCTTTTTTTAATGCTTGAAACAATCGACGGCAAATGTTTGAGGTAAAGCGTCAGGTATTTATCCGATTTCACTACGATTTCCTCTTTTTGAAATCCTTCATAAGTAAATACCAATGTATCGGCTCCTTTTGACGAAGGAATTCCAAAAGATCCGGAATTACCGGTACGAAAAAGATAACCGGTGCTTTGTTGTTTGATATTTACGTTTTGCAAAAGATTACCACCTTCATCTCTCACCTCGCCGCGGAGATAAAACTGCTGACCGTAAAATGGCAATGCAATCAGCAGTAACACAATAATATAACCAAAGCTTTTCACGCGGATATTTAACCTTTGATCAAAGTACAAAAATTCAACAGTAATAAGGCAATACTACTATATCAACTGGTAAATTTCTTTCAAATTTCTTCCGAGTCCGTCGTAATCAAGACCGTATCCCACTACAAATTTGTTGGGGATTGAAAATCCGAGATAATCAATCCTGATGGGAAATTTCATAGCCTCAGGTTTATGGAGGAGTGCAGCAATCTTCATTGATGCAGGTTGGTGATGAAGCAGTTTAGGTAAAAACTCATTCAATGTTTTTCCGGTATCAACTATATCTTCAATTATAATTATATCTTTTCCGATAATATCAACATCCAGACCAATTGCTGTTATCACCTGCCCGCTTGATGTTGTTCCCTTATAAGAAGCCAGTTTAATAAAACATATTTCTGCGTCAATTGTAAGGGATTTGAATAGGTCGGCAGCAAACATGAACGAGCCATTCAAAATAACGATACACATTGGTCGCAGACCTGCATAATCTGAATTGATAGCCTCAGCCATTTTCTTTACCTGGTGCTGTATATCCTGTTCCGAAAGAAAGGGACCAAATAATTTATCATGAACTTTGATTTGGGACATCAGGCCTTTTGGTTATCTCCCGTTAGCCAATGTTGGCATTCCCGGGGCTTTGCTGCGTAAATATAGTACAGAACCTACTGCAGGCTGCATTTTTGGTTGAAGAAAATTATATTCAAGCAAACTTTCAATCCGCAATGCTTCGGCTTGTGCAATATCACCCAGTGTTTCTCCAGGCTTTACCGTATGTTGTTCATTCAACCCCGTTTTTCTTTTTCGCATTATATAAATGAGCTGATCCTTCTCAACAAATTCCTGCACCTTCATTTCATTAAACTCAAAAATCCTTGCGAGTGGTATTGCATACTTCTCTGCTATTGATAAATATGACGTCCCCTTTTTTGCGTAAATAACTTTTGTTTCATTTATTTTAAATTCGCCTTCCGGATAATCGGGTTGTTTCTTTGAATAGACGACTACCTCCGGTTCAGGTGGCATCACAACAGGCTTTTCGGGCATTATTATTTCTGATTTCTTTTTATCACCCTTATTACCTATCGCTAAGGTTTCTTGGCCTGATTTTAATTTACCTAAAGCAATCATAGTGTAATCCTGCAAATCATAATCTTCAATCAGTTTGATCAAAACTTGTGAATATTTTGGATTTGTAGCATAACCAGCTTTTTTTAGCCCGAATGCCCATGCTTTATAGTCAGTAGGATCAAGCTCAAACAACGATGCGTAACGCGGAGAGTTTTTAAGATAATTAGATTGATCCTTATAAGAATCCTTCGAACTTTCATATTTGCGAAAACATTCATTTGGCGCATCATCAGTATGTTTTACTGTCATCCCGGTCCACTCTGCCTTGCATTTTAATCCAAAGTGATTGTTTGATCTTTTCACAAGGTCACTTGTACCGGCGCTGGTTTCATGAATGCCTTGCGCAAGTTTTATCGAGGCAGGAATTCCTGTCCGTTGCATTTCTGCCACTGCCAGGTCCTTATAAGCGGTGATATATTCAATTACTACACGGTCTTGCTGGGCGAAGGAATCCTTCAGCGTCAGGCAGGCAAATAGCAGGCCTAGGATCTTTAGTTTTTGCATGGGTGATCTTACTTTTTTCTTATTAAACATAAACCATCACGAAGGGTAAGGATCATTTGCTCAATATCAGTTCGTTTGTTTATAAAAGCGTTAAACTCTTTTATTGCTTTTGCATTTTTTCCCTTGGGCCGGGCTTCCATTGCCTGTCCATGAAAAAAAACATTATCTGCAAAAATAAACCCGTTTTTTCTCAGTTTTGGAAAAATGAGGTTAAAATATTCGATATATCCCGGTTTATCGGCGTCGATAAATACAAGATCAAATATATCATCCAAAATAGTAACGATTTCTTTGGCATCTCCTGTATGTAAGATGATCTTTTCTTTATAAACTGACCGGTCGAAAAAACCCTTAGCAGTAGCCGCATCATCTTCCCTTAATTCGATCGTATGTAAAAGCCCGTCCTCTGTCAAACCTTTTGCCAAACATAAAGCGCTATAGCCGGTAAACGTTCCGATTTCAAGAATTCGGCGAGGCCTGATCATCATGCTTGCCATCTCGAGAAATTTTCCCTGCAGATGCCCGCTGAGCATTTGATGTTCAGGATGATTAGCATTGGTAAAATCAGCAACCTCCTTTAATAACGTGTCTTCGGGGGAGGAAAATTTTTCCGCATATGCCTGTACCAATGGATTGATTAATTCCAAATTGAAATTTTTTTGCAAAGATAATCTCACGCTGATCGCAATTCAGGTTTTACATCCCGGGAAGCCGTATTTGAAATAAGCCATAAGCCGGCAAACGTGATGATACCATTTATAAGAATAAGTTCATTGCCTATTTTATAGCCATTGAAAATTGCTGCAGATAACCTGTCAAGTCCGAGCTGCATGTGAAGCTTTGCTTCATACCATGCAGGGTTGCTAAGCATATCAATCCCCAGTGCAATTAAAGGTGCCACAATACAAACTGTCCAAATAAGATCCTCCTTTAGTTTTCTTTTTGTTAAAATACCAAACGCAAACAGACCAAGTAGCGGACCGTAAGTAACACCGGCAAATTTCAAAATGAAATCAATGATCGATTTATCATTCATCCATTCAAATACCAACACCATAAGAAAAAACACTAGAGCAAAAGTAAAATGTACTTTTAACCTTGTCCTTTTCTTTGCCTTTTCTGTTCCACTCGTTTTCTGAAGTCCAAGAATATCTATGCAAAAACAGGATGTCAATGATGTGATAGCTCCATCAACACTAGGAAATAGCGCAGAGATCAATGCGATGACAAATATGATACCAATAGCTCCGCTGAATGCGTTACTTAACGCAATGGTTGGAAACAGTTCATCGGGTGGTACATTGATATTGTTTGCACTTGCATAGAGATAAAGCACGCCGCCTAAAACCAGAAACAGAAAATTGACCAGCATTAGCACCATGGAAAAGGTCATGATGTTTTTCTGTGAATCCTTTAACGTTTTTACGCTGATATTTTTTTGCATCATCTCCTGGTCAAGCCCTGTCATAGCAATGGCGATAAACATACCCCCAATAATATGTTTCAGCGCAAATGAGCCGGCTTTTACATCCCAATTGAAAATATTTGTGTACCCTTTATCGGACATCATTTCCCATGCCCCACCAAAATCAGTTCCTAACGCTTTTATTACTGCAATGATGCACACAACCAGTCCAACTAACATACCGGTCGTTTGCAATGTGTCAGTATAAATAATTGTTTTCACACCTCCTTCGAAAGTGTATAAGAGTATCAATGCGAGAATTACAAGTGTTGTTAATATAAAAGGAATACCAAGATCTTTGAAAATAAAAATTTGTAAAACGCTTATTACAAGATATAACCGGGCTGTGGCGCCAACTGTTCTTGAAAGAATGAAAAAGAAAGCGCCTGCCTTATGTGCATTTATCCCAAACCGTTTTTCCAGGTAAGTGTAAATACTGGTAAGGTTCATCTTGTAATACAAAGGGATTAATACAAAAGCAATAACTGCATAGCCCAATAAATAGCCAAGTACTACCTGGAAATAATAAAAGTTGCCTGTGCCCACACCGCCCGGCACACTTACAAATGTGACTCCGCTTAATGAGGTGCCAATCATTCCGAATGCTACCAACATCCAGTTACTGCTGCGGTTACCAATAAAAAATGATTCATTATTTGAATTGCGGGAAGTGAGCCATGCAACACCAAGCAATAACAGAAAATACCCAATAACAAAGGTGAACAACAGAACCGGAGACATAAGATGATTTTAAATTAATGATCCTGCATTACAGATAAATACGATATTTACTGCAATAAAAGTTGACAAGATAAAATAAATCTATGAAGATAAATTCACTTGCAGTTTTTTGTGGCTCAAAGAATGGAAATAATCCTGTTTATACTGAACATGCAAAGGAATTAGGAAAAATTTTAGCCAAAAATAATATTACGCTTATATATGGTGGTGGCAGCACAGGCATGATGGGTGCAGTTGCAGATGCAATGATGGAGAGCGGCGGAAAAGTGATTGGTATCATTCCTCAAAGGCTGGTGGACCGGGAACATCAGCATGAAAACATTACAGAATTATCAATCGTGGAAGACATGCATGTCCGCAAGAAAAGGATGTATGAGCTGTGTGATGCAGCAGTCATTTTACCAGGTGGTGTAGGCACTCTTGATGAATTTTTTGAAATGGTAACATGGAATCAATTATCCATTCATGACAAAAAAATCTATATCATTAATTCAGAGAATTTTTTTGATCCTCTTTTAAAACATCTTGAGCACATGGAAAACCAAGGGTTTCTTTACGAAAGTGTGATACAAAGTATCACTGTTTTCAACGAGCCACGTGAGCTGCTCCCACAAATCAGGTAAAAACTAATTTTCCTGATTTCTTCCCCCACCCTGGAATAACGGAATTTGGACACCTCCCCTTATAATAGGAATCGTTCTTCCATAAGCATCCGTATAAGGAGAACCGGGATTATTCAGCATATCAAACAATATTGCAAGATAAAAATGGGGAGCTCCACCTCTGCCCATGCGCCCAGTTGTGTAACCGCCGCCAATAAGAAAACTTGCCGCTTCCAGCTTGTCTTTTATTTCAAGTCCACCATTTGGAGGAATATATTTTAAGTGTAAAAAATTATACTCGTATTGAGCCTGTGCGAATAAAAACCGGATGGGATATAACTTGACAAAACCGCCGCCTCCAATGTTTTGCTGTTTAAGCCTGTCATCAAATACCTGGTAATCTCTGTATGACGTGTAGTTATAATTCACAACAATTCCAAGGTCGGCCCAATTGGTAATACTATAACCAAACACCGGGCTACCACCGATAAGAAAAGTATTGGAATAAAATGCAAGCGAGATGCTGCCGCCTGTAAAAAGGTTTTCCTTTTTAAACCCCTTCTTTCTTTCTTCTTCATCGCCTTCCTGAGCCTGTGTAAAGGATGAAACTGCCGACGCAATAAACAGTAAGGCTATTAATCTAGATTTCATATTTCGGGTTTTAATTATCTGCTAATTTAACTCCATTTGTTTGGTGGCGTTTAAAAGTAAATCGTTAAAATATTTTATCGGCATTTAAAATATTATTAGGATCAAATGCCTTTTTTATTTGCCGCATCAGGTCAAGTTGCTTGTTTTCAAACATAATATTCATAAACCCTTTCTGGATAAGACCAATTCCATGTTCGCCGCTGATTGTCCCGCCCAGGTTTTTTACCAATTCAAATAAAGCCCGAAGACTTTGTGTCATCTCTGCATCGCCATAGCTATTTGGCGTTCCGTCTTTATGAATGCGTATATGAAGGTTCCCATCGCCGGCATGCCCATAACACACTGCATTAAAATTATATTTCGCTCCAATCTCTTTTACGCCACGAATCAGGGCAGGTAACTCAGCTCTCGGAACCACCGTATCTTCCTCAATAGTATAGCCGGCAAGCTTTACAGCTTCCGCCACCCGTCTTCTTAACTTCCACAATTCAGTCTTTTGCTGAGCATCATCTGCAAAATAAATCTCACCAATCTCATAATTGGTCAGCAACTCACCTATTGCTTCCATTTCACTCATTAATAGATCCATGTTGTTTCCATCCACTTCAATGATCAGGTGAGCTTCGATGTCATCACTTATTCGAACGGCGCTGCTGTCAACAAACTTGCTAACAATTTTCAATGCATCAATTTCAACAAGTTCCATTGCACTTGGCACAAAACCAGCTCTGAATATTGCACTGACAGCTTCCCCAGCCTGCTCTAATTTTTTGAACGGAACAAGCATCAACAGATCGTACTTTGGATGGGGGATCAATCGCAAAACGATTTTTGTTACAATCCCCAATGTTCCTTCGCTGCCCACCATTAACTGGGTAAGATTATAGCCAGTTGAATTTTTCAACACATTAGCTCCGGTCCAAATGATTTCACCCGTGGGTAACACCACTTCAAGATTCAATACATAATCTTTTACAACTCCGTACTTAACCGCTTTTGGGCCACCGCTGTTCTCAGAAATATTTCCACCGATAAAACAAGAACCACGACTCGCGGGATCCGGAGGGTAAAACAATCCCTTTTCTTTTACAGTCATTTGCAAAACTTCGGTAATAACGCCGGGCTCAGTTGTTACCTGTAAATTGCGTTCATCAATTTCAACAATTGAATTCATTCTTTCAGTACATAATACAACTCCGCCAAGATGTGGCAATGCACCGCCACTTAACCCTGTGCCTGCACCTCTTGGTGTGACTGGGATTTTTTTCGAGTTGCATATTTTCATTACGGCGCTGATTTGGTCAGCGTTGCGGGGCTTAATAACGACATCAGGCAAATAGTAAAGATTCTCCGTTTCATCATGTGCATAGTGATCAAGCGTCTCATCGTCAAATAGGACATAATTCTCTCCAACAATAATTTTAAACTCATCAATAATTTCTTCGGTAAGCGTCGATCTGAGATTTGTCTGCATAGCGCTGCTTTATGTGCGGAGCAAAAGTCGCATAAATCATTAATATGATAAACTGATTAGTAGGCTTTATTTCTCAGATCAGGACACATGCTTTGCCGCTTATTTCCCATGTAGGAATCAAAAAGACCTTCCTTGATCAGGGAGAATTCGAAGGCGCCGCGGCCATTATTATAATTCTTCAACGTTGAAATAGTAACATCATAAGTAAATGTGGCTTTAATGTCATTCCACTGCAACCCAACCATTGGAATAAGAGCATCTTTATAACGATAATACAATCCGCCGATCAATTGATAGGCGCCGTCTCCTGAAAGATCATAATGTGCATTCATACCAGCGACCAATTCGATTGATTTTGCCTGCGTAGTAAAATAAATATTAGGATTCACCAGCCATTGATTGTTCACGAGAAAGCTTCCATTTATAAAACCAATATGTCTTATGGCAACCCGGTTATCAACGCCGGCCGTTTGATTAAAGAAAGACTCTCTTGGTCGGTTTACATGGTGTGCAGAATAACCCGCATTAAGATAAATTTTTTCGTTGGGAAAATATGCATAATTCAAACCCAGTTGAATATCGAGATAACTTATATTGTTATTTGCGAGGATTACTGAAGTCGGCAGTTTATTATCAAAAAACTTTCCATCATATTGGTCAGGAAATTTCAGATTTGTTACATTGATCTGTTTATTTGCCCAGCCAACATTAAAACCGGCGCTTACCAAACTTCCTGCATTTATTAACTGGTGATATGCTAGTGAACCATAAATCTTCGTCGATGTAAGATTACCACTACCCGCAACATCACGAAGAATAACACCTCCTGCGCCGATCCATCCAGTTTCAAAACGGTTACGCATTACTTGCGCATCACCAAATGCACTCATGGTTTTATAAGGAATAGCCATGATGCTTGACCATTGATTTCTATAATTTACTCCAACACGATAATCACCACCGGGTATAAAACCTGTATTCGCAGGATTGGTAGTAAGCGGCGAATTCATGAATTGCGAAAAATGCAGATCCTGGCCGTTCGTAGAAATCACAAACAATAAATTCCAGACTACAATTGATATGATGATTCTTCTCTTCATGTTTCACATTGACATATTACTTATCTAATTAACGTTATATCACCTTTTTTAGTTGTTTTGGATCCGTCAAAAAACTCAACATCGAGAGTGTACGCATATACATCCATTGGCTGAATTACGCCTTTATACTTGCCGTCCCAACCAATATTCTTATCATTAGTTTCAAAGACTTTTTGACCCCAGCGGTTCCAAATTATGAATCTAACCTTGGTAATCCCAAAGCCTCTTGCAAAAATTTTACTATTGATATCGCCGCTTTGCGGTGTAAAGGCATTTGGTACGTCTACCAATGCAGCGATAACAGCACTTACATCCTGGCAGAGCGTATCAGCACATCCCGCAGCGTTTATTGCAATAAGACAAGCATTGTAAGTGCCGGTTGCATTGTACTGATGTTTGATCTGCGATCTCGAAGTCGTCAGTAAACTGTCTCCGTCTCCAAACAGCCATTTGAAATTTACAGCATCAGGCGAAGCAAGATTATTAAAAGATGTTGGCGTATTTTCAATAGGGGGTTCAGGAGCAAAACTAAAATTGGATACGGGGTTGTCGAAAACATTTATTGTAAATGTTGTTGTATCCGCAAGATTACAAGTATTAGGATCGTTTGCGATTAAAGTTATTGTATATGGGCCTGGCGCATTATACGTATGAACAGGATCTATTTCATTGCTCGTGGTATTATCTCCGAAATCCCAGGTAAATGTTTGGCCTGCAATTGAAGTATTCGTGAATTGTGCTGTATATGGCACACAACCGGTAGGAGGTGTCTCAAATTGAGCAACTACTAATGGCGCAATCCTTATAACTTTTGCCAGGGTGTCGGGGGCATTGCAATACGCTGTATCAAGCAAAGTCAATACAACTGTATAGGTTCCGGGTGCCGAATAAGAATGGAAAACTGGACCATTGCCGGCAATCACCGTAGGTGAATTATCGCCAAAATCCCACATAAATGACGTGTTAGTAAATGGCCTTACAGGCGGGGCAACCGATAAATTATCAAACCGGTACTTTAAAGAATCACATGGCGCGAGTTTTACCGGGTTAAAATCGAGAGCTGCTGGCAGAACGCCAACCTTAATATTCAGATAGGCTGTATCACGAATATTACAGGTAGTCGAATCCTCAGCAATTAACATTACCTGGTATAAACCGGGTAAATTAAATGTGTGACTCGTATTCGGTGAAGTGGTGATAACCGGGTTGGGTAGGGATCCATCGCCAAAATACCAATAATAGGTTACGCCATTAGCGATAGTATCCCTGAAGTCAACAGTGAGAGGCGCACAACCTGCGGTATCTCTCGGTACGCCGTCAATAATCGATTGAAGACCGGCATCAACACCTGCAAAGTCAAAGGAAATTTTGACCATTGCGAGGTTGCACAAAGCTCCGGTTGTGGATGCATTCACTGGTCCTGCTACTCCAGGTGATATTGGGAAGGGAGCGGTTTTACCACAATTTGCGCAGATAGCCTGGTATATTACCCCTTGTTTATCAAAACGACTGGTGCCGCCATCTACATGGTCGGCAAGTCCACCTGCCTGACCAAAAAAGCTTCCAAACAATTGCTCTGTCGCATTTTTCTTTAAAACAAAAAAGTAAAAGTCATTCCCGTCCGTGGTGCTTTGAATTGCGTCAGGGGTTATAGGCAAGCCGGTAGTTAATGATGACTGAAAACTTTGCTCAATAAGCCCGCCCCATCCGGAAACATAAACATTTTCACAGTTGTCAACGAGAAACGCGGTTATTGAGATACTTGGTATTCCGGCCGGCTTACCAAATGCCGTCGAATAAACATAGCCTGAAAGATCTGGTTGAAGCTTTGCAATAAATTGTGGTGCGCCCGGAGCACTGTAACCAACATTTGGCGTAATCCGCCAGCTTCCTCTTGTTTGTCCGCAAACATATGGGAAACCCAATAGGTCAAATTCAATACCGTAAACCTGGTCGGTGCTTGGAGTACCAAGATAAGTGGAGCGGATAAGCGAACTTCCGGAATTTGAAACTATAGAAACAAATCCATCAATTCCTCCCTGGTTTGCCGAATGAATTACAGGGCCTGAACCAGTGCCCGGTAAATCTCCACTTGCAGTGCCCCCGGCTACATAGATATCTCCATTTGGTGCCAAAGCAAGTACGTACCCCGCATCCTCGCCACTACCTCCAAGATAACTGGCAAAAGATAAAGAAACCGAAGAGCCAAATTTTAAGACTACTGCGTCTTGGCCGCCGCCGCCGTAGCTTCCTTGAAAGCAACCTAAAGTTGCTGGAAAATTATCTGACCTTGTACAGGAGGCCACATAAATATTGCCTGAACCATCAAGTATCACTTCACTTCTGCCATCATCTCCATAATTCTGTTGCAAGGAACTAAACCCTCTTGTGGCAGAAATATTAACCCCATCTTCACCCTTACCCCCAATTCTTTTTGATCCAAGCAGTGCCGAACCGCCGGCATTTAATTTCACAACAACTATATCATGTGCCTCACATTGACCAATTATATCAGAAGCACCATTTAGAAGTGGAAATGCCCCGGCACCCGTAAGAGGAGAATTTGTACGACCCGCTATTATAAGGTTGCCAGCCGCATCGGCGGCTATACTATGTGGTTGCTCATTACCTGAACCGCCTATATATGTTGCGTAAATCCTGGTAGAACCGTCGGGCGATAATTTAACTATACCCATATCAATTGCCGCATTGCCTGTGCCGCCAGCCCACGTTGTTTGAAATGCACCCGTCGTAACTGGAAAACCGGGTCCAAAATTAATTCCGCCGCCGAAGAAGCTTCCGTCAGCACCGTAGGTTGCAGTAAAACCCCAATTATCTCCACCACTCCCAGAAAAGGAAGAAAAAATTAATGTGGGATCGATAATCAATACTTCATTATGGTTATAGCTTTTAACATCAAATCTTACCTCATTTCCAGTCAAGAAATATTTGGCAGAAATTGTCTTCCGTTGATTGTTTTCATATTGATATGTATAAGGACTTAGCTCTCTTACTTCACCCACAGATGTTTTAATAACAAGCTGCTTATCTTTTATTTCAAGTTTATCAGCTCCTGCATATCGCAATACGATTTTACTGATATCGGCACCCGGGTTTACTATTATGTCATACTTCATGCTGCTATTATTAGTATAATAGCGGACATCAACTCCGGGATAAATATTTTTTGCGGTAACGCCCTGGTAAATCTTACAATTTGCAGCCCATTTGGTAGGATCATCGCCTATGAAATAATTATTGTAATACGACAAGGCTTTATCGGGCACCATCTCCACTTTAGCCGATGAACCTACAAAATCAACCGCATAGGCGTGTGAGTGAAGAGTAAAAGGCGATCGTCTTTGATTGGCATTTCCCGCGGGACTATGGCCCTTCGCAATTTCCATGAGTTGTTTTAATTCCTGCTCATTATGCTGAAGAACTGTAAAGCCTCCGGAGCGGACAAAAAAGCTACCCGCAGGCACCTCACTTCTAAACTTGACATGATTGTCCCACTGACCTTTGTTTTCAATAAATTCAAGATTACCAATTTGGGCTTTGAGCTCAGTTGAGAGGAAAAGTAAGATCAGAGCTATGTAGTGATAACGGATCAATTGTTATATTTTATTCAATTTACCAAAAACAATGGAAAAATTTCAAAACTTGTGTTAAGATATGCGGCTCCACGCTGTTTTACCCAGATTTGTTTCAAAGTACCTCCTGATTCGCAAATTTTCTGCCGAACTTAATTTGGGATCAGCTTCCATAATGTCATCTGCAAATCGTCGGGCTACTTCCAATAAAGATTTGTCTTGGACTATACTTGCCAGCCTAAAGTTTAATACACCACTCTGCCTTGTTCCTTCTATATCGCCGGGTCCCCGCATATCCAGATCTCTTTCAGCTATAATAAATCCGTCATTTGTTGATGTCATTATTTTCATTCGTTCCCTTGCATCGTTGCCTATTCCCTGACCCGTTAATAAAATACAATAACTTTTATCAGCCCCACGTCCCACTCGTCCCCGAAGTTGATGCAGTTGAGATAATCCGAATTTTTCAGCACTTTCAATAACCATTACACTGGCATTTGGAACATCCACTCCTACTTCTATAACGGTAGTTGAAACCAAAATATGCGTGTCACCTGTAACAAATCGCTGCATATTAGTGTTCTTTTGAACTGTTTTTTGTCGGCCATGTACCATGCTTATCCAATACGTTGGCTCGGGAAACCAGGCTTTCACATTTTCATACCCTTTCATCAGATTTTCGTAATCCATTTTATCACTCTCTTCTATCAGTGGAAAAATAATATATACCTGCCGGCCTCTCGCTATCTCACTTTTTAGAAACTCCATTACTTTTGGCCGATCCCGTTCATCACGATGAACCGTAGTAATTGGCTGCCTGCCGGGAGGCATTTCATCAATAACGCTGTAATCAAGATCACCATAAGCTGTCATTGCAAGAGTACGCGGTATTGGAGTGGCTGTCATAACAAGGATATGTGGCGGGGTTTCATTTTTTTCCCAAAGCATTGCCCGCTGGGCCACGCCAAATTTGTGTTGTTCATCTACTATACCAATCCCAAGATTTTTAAACTGCACAGCTTTTTCTATTACTGCATGTGTCCCAATCAGAATCTGTAATGAACCATCATCCAATTTCTTTTGGATCAATTTTCTGCCCGCAGCTTTTGTTGATCCGGTTAAAAGACCGAGTTCTACAGGCATATCTTTTAATAAGGCAGTAATATTATTATGATGCTGTTGTGCCAGCACTTCAGTTGGCGCCATCAAACAACTTTGAAAACCATTATCTGCTGCGATCAGCATGATAAGTAATGCCACCATCGTTTTTCCGCTCCCAACATCGCCTTGCAACAAACGATTCATTTGTTTTCCGGTAGCAGTGTCCTTTCTTATTTCTTTAATTACTCTTTTTTGGGCTCCTGTTAATTCAAATGGTAAATACTTTGTATAAAAAGTATTGAATAATTTTCCGACCTTTTCAAATACAACACCTTTTGAAAAATGATGGCGCTGCGATCTTAATCTTGCCATTCTCAATTGAGCGATAAAAAGTTCTTCAAACTTTAAACGCCTAACTGCGTCATCGTATTCAGGCATGTTGGCTGGAAAATGAATTTGTGAATAGGCCTTAAACCTGTTTATCAGGTTTAAATTTTTTAAGATTTCATCCGGCAAGTTTTCCGGAACATCTTTTTCACTGATAAGCTTCATCAGTGTTTCAGTATGCTTTCCGATCTGTCTTCCGCCGAGTGCTTTGGATCTTAACTTTTCCGTGGTTGGATAAATGGGTTCAAGGAAAGATTTGCCTTCAGGTTTTTCGTGCGTAAGTAATTCCATTTCGGGATGTACAATTTGGGGTTGACCCTGGAAAAAACTTACTTTTCCAAAAACAAGATATTGTTGTCCCGGTTGCAAAATTTTTTGGATCCAGTTAAGACCCTGAAACCAGGCAAGCTCAACTGTGCCCGTGTTATCTCTCAGCGTTGCTACCATTCTTCTTCCTCCTTTTACACCGACGACATCCATATTGTGTAAAGTGCCGGCAACTTGTATATATTCAGTTGATGAGACAATATCCCGAATAGAATTTACTTTGGTTTTATCAATATGCCGGTGCGGAAAATGATTGAGCAGGTCATGAAATGTGAAAATATTCAGCTCTTTTTTCAGCAATTCGGCACGTTGCGGCCCCACTCCTTTCAAGTATTCGATCGGGCTTCCTAATATGTCAGAATTCGCTGGTATAACCTCGTTTTGAACAAATGTACTATTCCCTTTGAAGACAAGTATACGCGTAAATGCTAAAAGAAGATGCCCTGAAAAATGAAAATGCACAAATTTTTTTTTATTTTCACTTCTCGATTCTTTATCCTGAAAACACCAAATCCAATGAACGACCATTTCCACTTGCTGCAAGCCAGTATCAATTTTACTGATTTCAAGTTTGGCATTCTTACCTATGTAATGGCATTTGTCCTTACATTGATATTTATTCCCCCGGTGATTTTTATGGTCAAAAGGTTGAAGCTCTTCGACAAACCCAATGCAAGAAAAGAGCATTCTGTACCAACTCCGACGTTTGGCGGCATTTCGATTTTCGCCGGAATGATGATATCGCTGGTATTTTGGTTCAAATTCAATAATCATCCTGCGATCATTACTTTCTTTTTATCGATGATCCTCTTGTTTGGAGTTGGGATAATGGATGATTTAAA
The DNA here is from genome assembly GCA_025923075.1 of Chitinophagaceae bacterium. Lineage (GTDB taxonomy): Bacteria > Bacteroidota > Bacteroidia > Chitinophagales > Chitinophagaceae > VBAS01. Next base: position 19,183 of record JAICGN010000022.1, on the reverse strand, counting down.
AGACCTGGCTGCCCGCTACAAATTGGTTATTGAAGCAGGTCTTGCCTCATTACTTGCAGTCGCTGGGATTCGGATCACAAGTTTCGGCGGATTGTTTGGAGTTAATGAATTACATATCGTCGCGCAATACATAATAACTGTCGTTACTATAGTCGGCATCACAAATGCTTTTAATCTTATCGATGGGATTGACGGACTTGCAGGGGGTCTTGGTTTTATGAGTCTGGTAACTCTTGCCCTCTTTCTTACCATTAGCAAAGACTTAAATTATGCAATGATCGCATTTGCTTTAGCAGGCGCCTTGCTTGGATTTTTATATTTCAATTTTAATCCTGCCAGAATATTTATGGGCGACACTGGCTCGTTGGTATTAGGATTTATCATAGCAGTGCTATGTGTACAATTAATGAAAGTAAACGCGGTACTTCCTGTACCAGTTGTTCCAAATATTTATGTTTTTACGCTAGGCATTGTAATGATCCCGGTATTTGATACGTTGCGGGTATTTGGTGTAAGAATCTGGAAAGGCCGCTCTCCTTTTTCGGCCGATAAAACACATATACATCACCTGATAACCAATAAAGGCTTTACGCATACCCTTGCCGCCAGGATTATTTGTGTATTCCATGGTTTTATACTTATACTTGTTTATTGGATGAAAGATCTGAAACCCGAATGGCAGATCCTGGTTCTTTTTTGCTGTATGGCGCTTCTTATCTATTTCTTTAATCGTATCGGTGCCCTAAAGAAATATTTCACACCGGAAACCGGGGGTTTGGCACCATAGCCAAAAGTGGAATAATAACCGCTGCAATTTTCTTTGTTCAATTTACGGGGTGGGCCTCCGGCAAACCAATTATAAACGTGGAGCCTTTATCAATTTTGCTCTCGGCTTTTATGAATCCATTATGTTTTTCAACTATTTTCTTACAAATAGATAACCCAACGCCTGTGCCTTCAAATTCCTGGTAACTGTGCAGGCGTTTAAACACCCTGAAAATATCTTCTGCATATTTTTCATCAAAACCAATTCCATTGTCCTGTACAGTTATCTGATAAAAATTTTTACTGTTGTTAAATTTTGTAAACCCGGATAGGCTCTTCGGATCTATTTTTTCTGATCGAATATCGATAATCAAGTCTTCCGATGGTTTTCTGAATTTAATGGCATTACTAAACAGGTTATAAAATAATTGCTGCATCAATCCTGGTACGGCTGATACAACAGGCAGTTCATCATAATAGATTTTTGCGTTGCTCTTTTCTATTTCAACTTCAAGTTCTGTCAGGGCATTCTTGACCAAATCTTTTAATGGTGTTTTCTTAAAATCATTTGAGCTAACTGTATGCCTCGAAAAATCCAGGAGATTGTTGATCAGGTTCTGCATCCGTTTGGATGAGTTGACTATTTTACCAAAGTACTTCTCGCTGTCAGTATCAAAATTATTATTCTTTAAAATTTTATCGCTGAATACCTGAATTTTCCGCAGGGGTTCCTGCAGATCATGGGAAGCCATATAAGCAAACTGGTCAAGCTCTTCATTCATCTGCTTCAGGCTTTCATTTTTAGCGAGAAGTTGCTCATTCAAAAGATTAATTCTTGCTTCGGATGCTTTTTTTTCTTCGATTTCTTTTTGTAGGAATTCATTAGCTGCCAATAACTTCTTTTCCTGCTGCATTAACTGTTGATTTTTACTATACAATTCAACAAATACTGCAACCTTGGCCCGAAGTAGTTCCGGTTTAACTGGCTTATAGATGTAATCAACTCCCCCCATGCGGTAGCCCTTAAAAATAAAATCTTCATCATAGCTGTGGGCGGTGATGAAAATAATAGGGATGTTTCTTAGTTTATCCCGTTCGTAGATAATGGTAGCGGTTTCATAACCGCTTAGTTCAGGCATTTGAACGTCCATCAAAATGAGGGAAAAATCATGATCATTCAGTAATATCTTCAGTGCAGCTTTTCCCGAATTCGCCTTCACGATTGTATAGTCATCCTGAGCAAGGATTGCCTCTATTGAAATAAGATTATCAGCCCTGTCATCTACAACAAGAATCTTGGCGTCCGGCTTTCGTAATGACAGCGCTGTTTTCTCCATTGTTCAATTATTTATACATCCACACTCTCATAAGTGATAACAGCTGATCAACTTTTACGGGCTTGGTTATATAATCAGAAGCTCCTGCTTCAATACATTTTTCACGGTCACCTTTCATTGCTTTGGCTGTAACGGCAATAATCGGCAAGGTTTTATTCTTATGTTCTCTTCTTATCTTCTGTGTGGTCTCATAGCCATCCATTTCCGGCATCATTATATCCATTAATACAATATCAATATCGCTGTTTTCATCAAGGATGGTCATTGCCTCCTGACCGCTTTCAGCGGTGATTGTATGAATAGCGTACCGCTCAAAAGCAGTGGTTAGAGCAAAAAGATTTCTCACATCATCATCTACCACAAGCACTTTTTTGTTGGCCAATATATCATTTTTTGCGCGCAGGTTTTCGATCAGCTTTCTTTTTTCCGGCTGCAAACTCTTATGATCAATGTGTAATAACGTTACCATTTCTTCTAGCAAGAGGTCAAGGCTATTTACATCTTTCAACAATATTTTATTTGCATATTGTTTCAGCTGGTTTCTTTCTTTTGGCAAAAAATCCTTAGCTGAATAGATCAGGACCGGTGTCATTTGCAGTTTACTGATCGTACTGATTTCTGTGACAAGATCAAGCCCACCGATATCCGGCAGCATATAATCAACAACGATGCAATCGTAATTATGCTGGCTTATCAGGTTGAGTGCCCCGCTGCCAGTATCAACTATTTCAATATCGATCAGATCTCCGTTATCCAATACTTTTTTCATTTGTGAAGAATCGATCTCATTATCCTCAATCAGTAATACCTTTTTTTGTTTTTTGTCATTGAAAACAACGATATCATTAAAGAGATTGGTTAACGCCTCGGTTTTCAATGGCTTCAAGTGAAAACTTCTTGCGCCACGCTGCATGGCCAGTAGCCTGTTCTCTTCTCCAGAAATAAGATGCACGGGAATATGTCTGAAATTGATATCATTTTTAAATAGGTCAAGCACTCTCCATCCGCTGGCATCCGGCAATTTCACGTCAAGTGTAACCGCGATAGGGCAATATTTATTTACCAGGTCAAAGACATCCCCAAAATGAGTTGCGACCACGACTTTTAAGTCTAATTCATGCGCCTTCTCTATCATTATCTTTCCAAATCGAACATCATCCTCTATCACCAATACGACTTTGTCAGTTGCCAGTACATTATTCCGATCATCGCCAACCTCATTAATAATTTCATTCAGCGCATCCAGGTCTTTTGTTTCACTTACTTTAATAGTAGGTACAGATTGAATAGCTGCGTCAGTAATACCCGGCGCTAACTTATATTCACTGATCTGAAGGTTTGTTTGCTTTTCCCTCTTTGCTTTAGCGGGATCATAATCAATAGGCAGGAATAAAGTAAATGTACTGCCCGATCCAATTTCACTTATCAATTCTATTGATCCACCTAACAAATCTGCCAGACCGCGGCTGATAGACAACCCGAGACCCGTACCTCCATACTTGCGGCTGGTAGAACCTTCGGCTTGCTGAAAAGCTTCGAAGATGATATTCTGCTTATCTTTTGAAATCCCAATGCCTGTGTCCTTGATTTCAAATGCTACAACTTTCTGTGCATTTACAAGGCCGGGATGATGTTGTTTCCAATTATGGTGTGCTTCATAAATACGCAACTTAACTTCCCCTTTTTCAGTGAATTTAAAGGCATTGGACAAAAGATTCTTAAGAATTTGATTAAGCCTTTGTGCATCCGTTTCCATACTTGCAGGTAATTTAGGATCAAGGTCGATTGTAAACCGCAAGTTTTTGTTTTCAGAAATATGTTTGAATGTTGTTTCAACAAAGTTGGCGATCTCATGAAATTGCAGCTTAACGAAGTCCGTTGAAATATATCCAGATTCAATTTTAGACAAATCAAGGATATCATTAATCAACTGGATCAGGTCATCACCGCAACTATGGATCGTTTTCGCATAACTAACCTGTTTCTCGTTCAGGTTTCCATCGTGGTTTTCGTATAGCTGTTGGGCGAGGATCAGGAGTGAGTTCAATGGTGTGCGCAACTCATGTGACATGTTTGCCAGGAACTCTGATTTATATTTTGAAGTTAGCTGTAGCTGTTCAGCTTTTTCTTCCAACGACAACCTTGCTTCTTCCACCTCTTTATTCTTGGCCTCCACTTCTTCTTTTTGTTTCACTAACAGGTGTGCCTTGTCCTGCAGTTCTTCATTTGTTCTTCTCAATTCATCTGTCAATGATTGTGATTGCACAAGCAAGCTCTCTGTTCTTGTATTGGCTTCGATCGTATTCAACACGATCCCGATACTTTCTGTTAACTGGCTAAGGAAGTCGAGGTGGGTTTCACTAAATGTATCAAACGATGCCAGTTCAATAACGGCTTTGATTTCCTTTTCAAATAGTACAGGTAGTACAATTACATTTAATGGCGACGCCTTACCAAGGCCTGAGCTGATTTTTGTGTAACTCCTTGGAACGTTGGTCAATAAAATTCTTTCTTTTTCCAATGCGCATTGACCAACCAGTCCTTCGCCCAGAGAAAATTCTCTTGCTGTCTTTACTTCCTCTCCAAAAGCATAAGCTGAAAATAATTTGAGTTTTTGATTTCTAAGACTTTCATCCTGTTCCAAAATATAGAACATACCTTTTTGTGCATTCACCACCTGCGCTAATTCTGAAAGAATACGACGTGTCACAGTATTCAGATCTTTTTGCCCCTGCAGCATCTGGGTAAACTTGGCAAGGTTTGACTTTAACCAGTCTTGTTCCTGGTTACGCAATGTTGTCTGTTTCAGATTTGCGATCATCTGGTTGATGGTATCTTTCAACTCTTCCACCTCGCCTTTCGCTTCAACTCGGATCATTTGCGTCAGGTCACCTTTCGTTACCGCCGATGCAACATCGGCAATATTTCGTACCTGTGTGGTAAGATTTTCTGCCAGCTGGTTTACGTTTTCAGTTAAGTTCTTCCAAATGCCAGAGGCACCAGGCACACTTGCTTGTCCACCCAATCTTCCCTCAACACCAACCTCACGGGCAACGTTTGTTACCTGGTCGGCAAACACCGCAAGCGTATCGATCATTTCGTTGATCGTATCAATTAATTGCGCAACCTCTCCACGCGATACAATCGATAATTTTTGTTTTAGGTTACCTGTTGCCACCGAGGTCACCACTTTTGCAATACCACGCACCTGGTTGGTAAGGTTGGAGGCCATCATGTTCACTGAGTCTGTTAGATCCTTCCACGTACCGGCAACACCTTGCACTTCTGCCTGGCCGCCAAGCTTACCTTCGGTACCAACTTCACGGGCAACACGGGTTACCTCAAATGCAAATGAGTTCAACTGGTCAACCATCGTATTAATGGTATTTTTCAGATCGAAGATTTCTCCTTTTACGTCAATAGTTACTTTTTTGGTCAAATCTCCAGATTGAACGGCTTTTGTTACTTCCGCGATATTTCTAACCTGTGAGGTAAGGTTACCTGTCATTTGATTTACTGAATCCGTTAGATCTTTCCATGTACCAGCAACACCAGGTACAAAGGCCTGTCCGCCGAGCTTACCATCTGTACCTACTTCTCGTGCAACACGCGTTACCTCCGATGCAAAGGCCCGTAGCTGATCCACCATCGTATTCAATGTTTCTTTTAACTGCAAGATCTCTCCACGTACGTCCACAGTGATTTTCCTTGACATGTCACCATTTGCTACGGCTATCGCAACGTCGGCGATGTTTCGCACCTGGGCGGTGAGGTTACCTGCCATTTGATTCACAGAATCGGTCAAATCTTTCCAGGTACCCCCAACGCCAGGTACATTTGCCTGCCCCCCGAGTTTCCCATCCGTTCCTACTTCTCTGGCAACACGGGTTACTTCGGAAGCAAAGGCACGGAGCTGCTCCACCATCGTGTTGATCGTATTCTTCAATTCAAGGATCTCACCTTTTACGTCCACTTCAATTTTGCGTGACAAATCACCATTTGCAACCGCAGTTGTTACCTCCGCAATATTTCTTACTTGTGATGTAAGATTCGAAGCCATTTTATTTACCGAGTCAGTTAAATCCTTCCAAAGCCCCTCCACCCCAGGTACATCCGCCTGCCCACCAAGCATACCCTCAGAACCAACCTCACGGGCAACACGGAACACCTCGGAACCAAATGAATTCAACTGATCCACCATCGTGTTGATCGTATTTTTTAATTCAAGAATCTCACCTTTTACATCCACCGTAATCTTTCTTGACAAGTCACCTTTCGCAACAGCCGTTGTTACTTCCGCAATATTTCTTACCTGTGCAGTAAGATTCGATCCCATCTGGTTTACTGAATCTGTTAAGTCTTTCCATGTACCACCTACGCCCTGCACTTTTGCTTGTCCACCAAGTTTACCCTCCGTACCAACTTCCAACGCAACACGCGTTACCTCTGATGCAAATGAGTTCAACTGGTCAACCATCGTATTGATCGTGTTCTTTAACTCGAGAATTTCACCAGCCACATTTACCGTGATTTTTTTAGATAGGTCGCCTGTTGCAACTGCTGTGGTTACATCGGCAATATTCCTCACTTGTGCAGTCAGATTAGAAGCCATTTGATTCACCGACTGTGTTAGGTCTTTCCATGTACCACCCACATCCTGGACTTTTGCCTGGCCACCAAGCTTTCCCTCCGTACCAACTTCCAATGCTACACGGGTTACCTCCGATGCAAATGAGTTCAACTGATCCACCATCGTGTTGATCGTATTCTTCAATTCAAGAATTTCGCCTTTTACATCTACTGTAATTTTTCTTGACAAGTCACCTTTCGCAACTGCTGTTGTTACCTCCGCAATATTTCTTACTTGTGCGGTAAGGTTGCCAGCCATTTGGTTTACTGAATCCGTCAAGTCTTTCCATACTCCACCGATGCCTTTCACAGTTGCTTGTCCACCAAGTTTTCCTTCGCTACCAACTTCCCTTGCCACACGGGTTACCTCAACCGAAAATGAGTTCAACTGGTCAACCATCGTGTTGATTGTATTTTTCAATTCAAGGATTTCTCCTTTTACATCCACTGTAATTTTTCTTGATAAGTCACCTCTTGCAACGGCTGTTGTAACCTCGGCGATATTCCTTACCTGCCCCGTAAGGTTTGAAGCCATTTGGTTCACTGAATCGGTTAAGTCTTTCCAGGTACCACCGATGCCTTTTACTTCTGCCTGGCCACCAAGTTTCCCTTCAGTACCAACCTCCCGGGCAACCCGGGTCACCTCTGATGAGAATGAATTTAACTGATCAACAAGGTTGTTGATCGTATTTTTTAATTCAAGAATTTCACCCTGTACATCCACTGTGATCTTCTTCCGGAGATCGCCTCTTGCGATGGCGGTAGTAACTTCCGCAATATTTCTTACTTGTGCAGTAAGATTTCCCGCCATCTGATTTACGGAGTCGGTAAGATCTTTCCATACACCCGCAACACCTTTTACTTTAGCCTGCCCACCAAGTTTACCTTCAGAACCAACTTCACGGGCAACACGGGTAACCTCCATTGAAAACAAATTCAACTGTTTAACCATGTCGTTTACTTCGGCGGCAATTTTTGCAAACTCGCCCTGTAAAACGTGATCACCGATTTTCAATGGCATTTCCTGTGAAAGATTTCCTTTTGCGACCGAACTGATCACGTGAGCGATTTCAATAGTGGGGTGAACCAGATCTGAGATAAGACTATTTATTGAATCAACACCGGATGCCCAGGAGCCCCTGGCAAACCTTGGCAATTCAACACGGTGATTTAAATGTCCCTTAAGACCGATAGTTTTGCGGGCTTTCGTTAACTCTTCCACTAATGCTTCATTTAACAGAATAATTCCATTCAATGTGTCACATATTTTTCCACTAATGCCTAGTTTATCTCCAGGCATCCGAACACTAAAATTTCCTTCTTTTACTTCCAATAGCAGGCGTAATAATTCCTGTTTATCGATCTCGTCCGGGTAACCATCATTGTTACCATTTTTCTGAGACTTGGTACCATTACTATTCGTTTTACCGGCAATAACAGGGGTTTGTACATTAAGTGTAATATTATCAGCAGAAGACGCAGTACTTGCCTTAGCAGCCTTGGGGGTTCTTTTCATATTATATTTTTATAAAAACGAATAAGGGAAACTATAACCAATAAAAATTCCACTAATTTCAAGCCTTGCAATTAGGGAAAGTCCTATCTTAGAATGCAGATCAATTCTTATCTAAAAATTTGTGCCACAAAAAGTAATTACCCGCACGGAGACGCCTTCCAGGTTTATATTGCTTGGTGAAGATGATGCAGATGACCAGGAAATGCTAAAGGAGGTGTTTACTTCCATTGATACCGGATTTATACTGTTTTTTGTGAATAATGGTAATGAGATCCTCTCGGCCCTTGAAAAATTAAAAGACGACCAGATGCCCTGCCTGATCGTGTTAGATTACAATATGCCGGGACTTAATGCCGCTGATATTTTGCGTGAATTAAGCACTAATGAGCGCTATAAAAATATCCCAAAAGTCGTATGGAGTACGGCCGGATCTGAAAGATTCAGAAATCTCTGCCTTGAATTAGGCGCCTTAGACTATGTGATTAAACCCAACAATATCACCGATTTGGAAAAAATAGCCCGTTATATGCTGTCACTTTGCCTGGTTTAGACGGCATTTCTCCTGTTTTTATTGAAAAGAATTGTTTAAGATTTGGAGGGAAATAGGTTTTTCCCAAACGACGATGTTTTTATTTGCTGAACTAAAACTAGATTTATTCTGATGGGCACTAATCAGAAACACCTTTAAGTGGGGATTTTTTTCTACAATTTGCTCCACATATTTCCAGCCCTGGCCATCGGGTAAATTATTATCTAAAAATAAAATATCAGGCTTAGCTTCATCTAATAAGAAAAGTCCGCTTTGCAGGGTATAAGCCAGGAAAACCTCAAAATGCTTCCTGGTAAAATAGCCTTTCATAATCATACAAAAGTCAATCTCGTCATCAACTATCAGAACCTTTGGCTTCATCCGAAGTAATTATTGTGTCACTTTGATTTCCTGTGCATTCACCTAAAATTAGCCCAAAAACGCATTTGAAAATATCTAACCCCGTCAATCAACAAATACCAGCCCAATAAAGTTTAGACCCAGAGTGATTTCAGAACTGTGATTCAAAATATCCAGGTGATCTTTTTCATTTTCAAACGTAAAAATCCGAAAACTGTACAGCCGAATTCCGGTATTAATCAAATCAACCGATATAGGAATTGTTTTTGCTACAAGAGAGCACAAATTATTGTCATTTTGTAAAAGTCTTTAAATGCCGAACCAGAACAGAATCAGAATCGCCATAATAGAAGATGATGAAGACGATTTTCTCATCATCAAGGATTATATCTCGGATATAGAAGGCAAATCTTTTGTTGTGGATTGGTTCCAGGACTATCAGGTGGCAATTGACGCCATCAAAAACAAAGAATATCATCTTTATTTTGTGGACTATTTCCTCGGTCATAAAACCGGGCTTGACCTTCTTGATGCTGCAGCACAATTAAATTGTGATAGACCAATTGTATTACTTACGGGTTTGGGGAATAAAGCGATAGATATAAAAGCTATGGAGCGAGGTGCGACAGACTATCTTGTAAAAACCGACCTGAGTACTGAGAAACTAGAAAGATGTATTCGTTATTCACTGGAAAGATCAAATTTTTTGAAAGAACTCAAAACCAGAGAAGCAAAATACCGCAACCTCTTTGAAAATTCAAAAGACGCAGTTTTTATTACTGATAGTGATCTCAACTTTAGTGAAGTAAATGATGCTGCTGTTCAATTGCTGGGCTATTCTGAAAGCGAACTTGTTGGACGTAACCTCCGGGATTTTATTGCTGAACACCGTTTGAATGGAAAATTAAAAAAGTTGAGTAATGGAACGGATATAGAGGATAATGAGATTAAAATAATAAATAACAGTAATGAAACAAGGGATTGTCTTCTTTCACTTGCTTCGCAACGCCAGGCAGATGATGAAACATTTGTAGTGCATGGAATCATACATGACATTACAAAAATCAAAAAAGCCGAGATGGCAAATCTACAAGCTGAAAAGCTGGCAGCCAACGAGCGGTTGATTCGAATGTTGGCCCATGAGATCAGGAATCCATTGAACAATATTATCCTATCAGTAGATCAGCTGATACCGTTGCAGCGGGATGAAATGGAGAAAAGTTTTATGGATATTATTCAAAGAAACTCTTTGCGGATTAACAATATCATTACTGAACTACTCAACCTGGCCAAACCATCAGAATTAACTCTTGTTGAACAATCGCTCCAGGAAATCGTGGATGAAAGTCTCGCTCTGACAAATGACAGGATAAAACTTCAAAATATTCATGTCAAAAAGGTTTATCCCCCTGAACCTGTACTTATACAGGCTGATAAAGCAAAGCTGATCATTGCATTTACCAATATTATCATTAATGCCATTGAATCCATGCATACAAACGGATTACTTACCATCAGCATTTCCATTTCGGAAGAGGGCTATGAAGTTTGTATAAAAGATAATGGCAAAGGAATCGCCAAAGAGCATTTGCCAAGGTTGTTTGAACCATTTTTTACAATGAAAAAAAACGGAATGGGGCTTGGGCTGACCGTTTCTTATACAATTTTGCAATCTCATAATGCAAAGATCAGGGCGCAGAGCAGGGAAACTGAAGGGACTGAATTCCATATCAGCTTTAAAACCTAGGCGCTACGCCTTCAATGCTTTCAATGCTTTTTCAATTGAATTGGACTCCTTCAACACTGGCAAAAAAAGATCTCCTTTCTTTTTAATTCGTTGCAATATGTTTTGAATTGTAAATTGCGTGGGGGTCAATTTATGATTAACTTCTTTCCATTCAAGTGGCGTGGACACTGAAGCTCCCGGCACTGGCCGCAAACTATAAACAGATGCAAGAGTCTGGCCTGTTCTGTTTTGTAAATAATCAATGTATATTTTAGGTCCCCGCTTACTTAATGATCTTTCCAAAGTCGTTGTTCCCGGCAGCTGTTCCTGCACCAGCGAAGCGATGATTAGTGCAAAATCTTTTACCGTCACATAATCATATTTATTCTTTAAAGGTGCGTAGACATGCAACCCTGACGAACCCGAAGTTTTACAATATGAGCTAATGCCAGCTTTGTCTAAAATCATTTTCACAGTGAGGGCAGTATCCACGACTTCAGTAAATGTATTTTTATCAGAAGGATCAATATCAATAACCATCCATGTTGGGTGGCCTGGTTTTTTTTCAGTGCTGTTCCATGGATTGATTTCTATACAACCCAGGTTGGCAACATAAAGCAACGTAGCCTTGTTATTACAAACTATATAATCGATTATCTTTCCATTGCTTTCACTTTTTACCTTCAATACATCCACAAAAGATGGCGCATTTTCCCCGGCATCTTTATGATAAAAGCCCTTATCCATAATCCCATTAGGATTTCTTTTTAATGACAAAGGTCTTCCTTTAAGATGCGGAAGAATATAATCAGCTATTTTATCATAGTGGTCGATCACATCACCTTTAGTGAAACCTTCATCCGGCCAGTAAACTTTTTTTTGGTTTGTGATGGTAACGATATGTCCCCCGATCTTAATTTCTGATTTTTCTTTTGTGGCCATGTCCGGAATTTCAGATTTTATCGTTCTTCTGGAACTACGAAGCCTTACGCTTATCAGAAAGACTAGCCTTTAACTGTTCCATCAGGTCTTTCGTCCTTGAGTGTACAACTTTCATTGGTGTGAATGGCACTGCTTTGCCTTTGGATTTTGCTTTAATGATCTTCAATAATCTATCGCTGTAATCATCCCTGTATTTTTTTATGTCAAAAGGCCCCGATAGTTGATTAATAAGTGAAATTGCCATTTTCAATTCATCAGGTTTACTTTTGATAGAAGGCAGATCCAACTCATCTGTTGAGCGTATCTCTTCACTAAACCGGATGCGATTCAGAACAAGTACATCATCTTTTGCTTTAATGATGCAAAGATGTTCCCGGTCACGCATAACAAACAAAGCGACTCCGGCCTTCCCCGTTTTCTTAAATGCATCTCTTAACAGAGCATAAGCTCTCACACCCGCCTTCTCTGGTTGGAGATAATACGGTTGCTCAAAATACATGCTGTCAATTTCTGTTTCATCCACAAAATGCTTGATCTCGATATGCTTTGTTTTCTCCGGGCCTGCTTTTTCAAAATCGGATTTATCAAGCACTATATACCTGTCATCAAGATAGTATCCGCGCACAATATTTTCCCAGGCAACTTCTTTTCCTGTTTTTTCATTTACACGTTTAAATTTAATGTTAGAATGGTCTTTACTGTCAAGCATATCAAGATCGAGTGTGCTGTCCTGCACTGCACTAAACAGTTTTATGGGGATGTTTACGAGACCAAAACCTAAAGAACCCGTCCAAATTGCTCTCATAATTTTTTTATTTAATGGTTATAAAAACATGCCAAATGCAACTTTAATGATCATCCATTGATGATTTCCCCTCCATTGGGATGCAGAAACTGGCCCGTGATATAACTCGAATCATCACAGGCCAGAAATAAATAAGCTGGAGCTATTTCAGCTGGTTCACCAGCTCGCCCCATCGGAACTTCGCTTCCAAACTGCGCTACCTTTTTTCGTGGAAAACTTGAAGCGATCAGCGGTGTCCAGATCGGGCCGGGTGCCACTCCATTTACTCTTATCCCTTTTTTTACAAGGTTTGCAGAAAGACTCCTGGTAAAAGACACGATTGCTCCTTTAGTAGCAGCATAATCAATCAGACCGGCACTACCCCTGTAGGCAGTTACAGAAGCGGTATTGATAATGGATGATTTTTTTTTCATATATGGGAGTGCTTCACGGGTAAGCCAGAAAAATGAAAAAATATTGGTGCCAAAAGTCTTTAATAGCTCGCGGGTGGTAAGATCTTCCAGGCTTTTGTTTTCATAATGCAGCGCGGCATTATTGACCAGCAAATCAATGCGTTTATATTCCTTTACGACTTTCTGAATTACAGTTTTGCAATGCTTTTCACTGCTTAGATCGCCTGGTATAAGAAGACATCTTTTCTTATATTTTTTTTGAATGATCCTGGCGGTATCCCGAGCGTCCTTATGCTCATTCAAATATGCGATGGCGATGTCTGCGCCTTCTTTTGCAAACAAAACTGCTACTGCTTTTCCGATTCCGCTATCCGCGCCGGTAATCAGTGCAATTTTTCCGTTTAACTTATTCGTTCCCTTTTTATCGGGAAAATCAAATACTGGTCGGGGAGTCAGTTTTTTTTCAATTCCTGGTCTTTGCTGATGCTGTGGTTTTCTTAATTGCTTTTTCTTATTGCCTTTTTGCATACCCGGTAAGCATGAAAATTTTATACCATAACTGTTTAGACATGGTGCATCATTTTCGGATCTGAATGATGAAAAAAATCCCGATTTCTTCTCTCACCAAGAAATTTTTCAGGCTAAATCTAAACGGCACGATTTTTTACGAATTTTTCTAATTCCTGAACACAAAAACGTTACGACTATGATTCGCAGTGCAATTATGTTTTTAGCGATAGCGCTAATTGCGGGGATTTTTGGATTTGGAGTGATTGCAGGGAGTGGTGCGGTAATCGCACAGACAATTTTCTTTATTGCGGTGGTTATGCTCCTGGTTTCTTTGCTTTCAAGCCCGCCAGCTTCAAGGAGTATTGACTCTTAAAAAATATTTGAATTCGAAGGGCGGTTCTAACCGGTTGTGTTGATGCAACCGGTTTTTTTTTGAAACGTCGTTCCTAAAATATAAGGTCACGGCTGAACGCCATGACCTTATGGAAAACTACAAATAAAAAGAAGCCAACAAAAATGTTCCACTGCCTGGTTATCTAACACCACTGGGCTCAGTGATGAGCCGCTGCGGTATCTCTCATCATTTTTATTCTATCATGTGCATCCCGTAAGGTTGCCTTTTGGCTCTCGATGATTGCCCTTACATCCGGAGACAGATCATCTTCTTCCAATGCCTCTTTATATGCCTTTTGGGCTGCATCTTCTCCGAATTCGCAAGACGCAAGAACTCCCTTGCGAGTATCTCCACCAAATGTTGCTTTTACATCCATCCATGTTCTGTAAATTTTTCCTGCCGTTGTGGTCTCATCAGTCACATCCTTATCACTGTCAGTTACTAAGCTGCGGAGCTCAGTTGCAAATTGACGACTTTGTTGCGCCAATTGGCTGAATAATGATTGGAGGTCATTCTCTTTCGCTTGTGCAGCGGCTTTTGAATAGCCGGTTACGCGATCGTTGTTGATCCGTATCAGATCGTTTAATACTTCTGAATTTGCCATGTTGTTTAATTTTTAGTTCAAATAATAAAATCTTTTGAAGCAATGAACGAGGAAATATTTCCTCATTCATTGCCGAGGGTACATACTCTTTTTTTCTTTTGATAGGTAATGATTCTCTTCGAGAAAAGAATCCCACAGTTATTTTATTAAACTTATCACTTAACAAGAACTCGTACTATTATGAGAAAAAAACATACCACCTTTTACAGTTATGTTGAAATAAATAATTCGCTGGTTACACCATTGGTATCACATTTGATTTTATAGATAACAAAATCTAGAAAAATGGAAAATGATTATAAGTTATTGTTTATAAAAAATAAACTACAACAAATAAAAAGTGCCGTGATGTATCCCACGAACAGTAATATCGTAAGGTTACCAAATGATATTGTAGAATTTGAAAGTGTAGATGATGATGGCTTATTGTGGTTCAGTGCGCATGTTCCAAGACATTGGATGAAAGCGTATGAACTTCATTTTCCTGCAAAGCTCATTTTTTACAGGAAAGGAATCGATTATTACGTAGAAATAACCGGGACAGCCGTTGTGGTAAACAAGCAAGATGTTATGTATGGCACCAACCATATACAAGGCGGAAAACTACTTTTGAAAATGGTACCGTACTATATCGAATACACAGAAACCGGCAAAAAAGAAGCGGGATTTCGAAAGCTTAAAGGGCAGATGTATGATATTTTCATGAATACATTAGGACTTAACCGACCGCAGACTCAACCGCACTTAGCCGAATGATAGGGGTCGATGGAGTATTCAATAAAAAATTCCGTAAAAAGCAGAAGAGACAATAAAGAAACGAAACAAAGGAAAACTTTGTAGGGGCCATGCTATTGGCTTTTCAGAGGCCCGGCAAGAAAAGGGATGGTTCCTTTAAAACAACCAGGCAAAAAATTCCAAGAAAAAGATCTGCCGTTTGAGCTGCCTGGTATCTTTAAATAGTTTCGATGTCTCTAAGGGAACTTTTAATAAGAAAGAGTGATTAAATTGGTCGTATTTCCCATTAACCCTAATTTGCTTTAGAAACCCTTTAGACTAATTGCTTAGAGAGCCATTTTTACCTATGGCTCATTTCAATGATTGAACATAGCCGTACAAACACACACCAATGCCTTTAAGACGAAAAATACGATCGGGGTACATTATTGCCTTCGTACTATTGATTGTCTCTTACTTTTTTATTTTTCAATCTACATGGAATGTACGCAGGGAGTATAACTGGGTAACGAACAGCTATAGGGCTGAAAATAAGATCGGTGAATTAAAAAACACGATCATCGAAGCGGAAACAGGAGTACGGGGATATTATATTACCAAAGACCGGTCTTTCTTAAAGTCTTATCATATAGCTGATGAACATATCCATTCGATTTATGACGAACTCCGAACCTTGGAGATAAAGAATCCTGAGCAGCTGAAAAAGCTTGATACCATAGAGGAGTTGGTAGCCCGGCGACTTGCTCTAATGAAAAAGAATATTGCTGCGTTTCAGGAGGCGGGAGAACAATCGACTCCGGTAATAGAGTTGAACAGGCGCAGGGGTCAAGCGATGCTTGATAGCATTAATACACATACCCAACATTTTATTGCAAATGAAGAAAAATTAACGAATCAACGGAAAGCCAATCTCACCGGCTTCTTTAAGAGCACACAGGTAATCATTTTTATATCATTACTTACGTCTATACTTGCTATTTCATATTCATTATTTAATTACAACAGAGAGAGCTTGGCCAGGGATGAATCCAATAAAAAAAATATTCAATACCAAAGAGAATTGGAAGCTAAAATAGAGGAATTGAAAAAGATGGATGCTAAAGTAAAAGAATTAAAAAGTATGGAAAAGTTTACTTCTACAGGTCGAATAGCCCGAACGATAGCTCATGAAGTGAGAAATCCTCTTACCAATATTTCGCTGGCAGCTGAACAATTGCAGGACTCGGGAATCCAAAACAACGAGTCTTCGATGCTACTTGATATGATCAACAGAAATGCGGTACGCATAAACCAACTTATATCTGATCTGTTAAATGCTACAAAAGTCATTGAACTTAATAATAAAACGGTCAACATTAATAAAATAATTGATGAAACCCTGGAGATGGCCGCGGACCGTATTGATCTGGGGAAAATAAAAGTTGAAAAATATTATGTGCCTGAAGGTTGCAATGTGTCGGTAGATGAAGAAATAATTAAGGTAGCTTTTCTCAATATTATAGTTAATGCTATTGAGGCAACCGAAAAAAATAAAGGTGTTCTTAAATTAAAAACCAGGAAAGAGAATGATAGATGTATTGTTGAAATAGAAGATAATGGCAGCGGAATGGATGAAGACACACAGCAGAAGTTATTTGAGCCTTATTTTACAAGCAAACCAAAAGGAAATGGGCTGGGGCTGACCAATACCCAGAACATCATAATGACCCATCGTGGAAAGATCGCGGTACGAAGCAAACCTGGTAAAGGGACCGTTTTTGTGATTACGCTAAGAGCAAGCAAATAAATGTAGATTTTTTTCCTCAGTTGATCAGGCCGATGTTTGAACAATCGAATTAAGGATGACCTCTTTTGAGAATGGTTTAGAAATAAAATTGTCTGCTCCATCGGATTTTGCTTTGCGTTTCTCCTCGGAGGAATCATGAGCAGATATCATGATAAAGTGAATCGCGGGAAACTTTTCTTTCCATCGCTTTATCTGGTTTATTCCCAATCCATCCGGCAAATGGTTATCCAGAAAAACATAATAAAAAAAGTTAGGAGATTGAAGCATTTTATCGGCCTCCGCAAGGCTACCGGCAAATAGTGTTTGGATGTCTTTTTGACGGAGAATGTGGCTTAAGAGGTAGCAAATATCTGTCTCGTCGTCAACTATCAAAGCTTTCTTCTTATCAGGATTATCCAGCTTCTTAGTTTTCAGGTCAGGATTTATCTTATCGCTTATACCATTCATTGTATCATTTCCTTTTCACACGTAAAAAACGCAATTTTACTGCCAAACATGAGATATAAAAATGATTTAGTAATTTAGTAAGAATGGATTTGGCATGATTTCAGTTTAAAAAGTGTGGTGAATATTTCCCAAAGTTAAACCCCCTTCAAATGGCAAAAAGAGCTCTCATTATCGATGACGATATCGACCTATGCTTACTGCTTAGTCGCTTTCTAAACAAAAATGGATTTGAAACAAGCTCGGCTCATTCGGGAGCCAAGGGCATTGCTCTCTACGATCCTGCAAACTTTGATGTGGTCATCTGTGATTATCGTCTTGACGACATGGATGGCATTAAGTTGATCAAAGGCCTGAAAGCAAAAAATCCACAGGTTTCAATCTTAGTAATAACCGGATATTCAGATATCAAAACGGCGGTTGAAGTAATAAAATTGGGCGCTTTTGACTATATCACCAAGCCGCTTATTCCTGATGAGGTCCTATCTATCTTGAATAATCTTCTTACTAAAAATGAAGGAAAAAATGCGGACCTGGAACAACCAAAAGAAACAACAGCCGGTTCTAAAAGGAAATTCACTTTAGACTTCTATACAGGTAAATCACCGGCTTCAGTTTTTCTGCATGAGCAGGCAAACATAATTGCCGGTACGAATTACAGTGTTTTACTTTATGGTGAGAGTGGAACAGGAAAAGAAGTAATTGCAAGTATGATCCATGATCTAAGTGAACGCCGCCATAAGCCATTTGTAGCGCTTGACTGCGGAACGCTTTCAAGGGAATTGGCAGGCAGCGAACTTTTTGGTCATGTGAAAGGGTCATTTACCGGTGCCATCCAGGATAAAGAAGGCCACTTTGAATTAGCAGAAGGAGGCACTTTGTTTTTGGATGAAGTAGGTAACTTATCCGCAGGTGTGCAAGCCGCTTTACTTCGGGTTATCCAGGAAAGGAAATTTAAACGTGTTGGTGGCAATAAGGAAACACCAACAGATGTCCGGATCATCGTGGCTTCAAATGAGAACCTGAATGAAGCCTACAGAAAAGGCAAATTCAGGGAAGATCTATATCATCGTCTCAATGAATTCTCTATACATCTTCCCCCACTACGGGAAAGACGTGAGGATATCATACCATTAGCTGAATTTTTCCTTGAACAATCCAATAAGGAAACAAAGAAAAATATAAGTGGCTTTAACGAAGATGTCCTTAATATTTTCCTGGAGTATTCCTGGCCTGGAAATCTAAGAGAGTTTCGCAATGTAGTTCGCAGAGCGGTATTACTTACACCAACAGATTCAAAAATCGCTGTAATTTCCCTGCCCCAGGAAATTGTACATCACACACCCCTTCAGCATTCGCCTTTCGAACAACCAATGCATCATCTCGAAGGATTAACTCATCCGGAATCATTTCCAAGTAAAGACCTGTTGAAAGGTGCAGCAAGCAGGGCAGAGTTCTATACTATCATGTCGGTGATGCAACAAGTAAATTTTAATAAGAAAAAAGCTGCTGAACTATTAAAGATAGATCGTAAAACTCTTTATAATAAACTGAAAAGTTTTCAGACATCCCAACAACAATAAGATTTATTTTCATATTCCGCAGAGGAAAAAAATACACAATTAAATTATTGTGTATTTTTTTATTGTTGCATGTCGAAGTGCATGAATATCCTTTTAAACTTGAATCTCCTAAGGCATAATGTTTGT